>JBDTEB010000028.1:0-2730 GCA_039922795.1 Chitinophagaceae bacterium | reverse complement strand
AAGTACGACCCGTTGATGGTGGCCACCAGCGACCTTACCAGACAAAGCACCGAGCAGGCCATGAGCCAGCTGCTGGAGCTGAAACGAAAGCCCACAGCGATTGTGGCTTTCAACGACTATGTAGCTTTCGATGCCATGCAATTTGCATTGAAACAAGGATATACCATTTACCGGGATATATGCTTTGTAAGCTATGCCAACCTGCCCATGAGTGGCTATACCGCTTTTCCACCCATGGCATCCGTGGAACAGTTTCCTTACCGCCAGGGCGAAAATGCCACTCAAATGTTATTTAAAATGATGGAGAAAAAATCCCCTGTCGACTCCCTGTTTAAAATTATTATCGAACCAGAACTGATAATACCCCATTTACAACACATGCACCAGCACGTAGCAAAGTAGTTCGGTTAGCAAAGTAGCCGAACACTATTTATGGGTGAGGTTAAGCATTTTCATGGTTAAAATATATTTACCAGGAACCTGTATGCGCATCGGTACACGAAAGCTGTAGAAATATACTTCGTCTCCATACACACCCAGGTAATGGCTATCTGCCGGTCCCTTGTAATAATTGCCTGGCGTATTAGACGCCCACGCAGAGGTTGAGTCGATTCGTGTTGCCTTATTGCTGATGAGATAATACATGTTGAAGCCGTTGCCCAGCGAGACGATGGGAAAAGGGGTCAGCGGATATTTCAGTACCATTGCCGTATCGGTGGCCTGGTACGTGTCCGGAGCATAGTCCTGCAGGTTTTGCAAAAACGGGGGCGTGGGGTTCAATCCCGAATTGGGCCGCTTAACAACTTCACCAGCTTTCGGACTAAAGGGAACGCCGTTCCTGTCTGTAATTTTCATAATAAAAACGTTCGGCGTGTCTGCGATCTTGGTAATGGTTTCCAATACATATGGATTATTGGCTCCGTTGAAGACGCCCTTGCTGACAGAAAAATTTGTTGCCAGAAAAAGTCCAAAACTATAAGCGCCGTTTTCCGGGCTGGTTTCAATGGCTTTGCCATCCAGCACCTGTACACTGATAATTTTTTTAAAAGTTTCCGTGCCTGCCACATTAGTCACTTCAAGATCCATGGAATAAGTGTCAAGCGGCAGGTATTGCGATGCCGAGTTCGTTTCTATTTGTCCATTTGATTCGTTTACAGTGAGCGGCGGAAAGTTTGCCAGGTCGCGTTTGGCGATGATGCGAGAGTACGTAGTATCCGTGAGTGGGTTATAGGCGGTTTTCCAGATGCCTATCGGGTATGTTTTTTTAAACAGGGAGTCAACGATATTCCCTTTGGAATCGTAAACATGTGTCCACCTGACTTTTATGGGATTGCTGGACCCGTCAGGGTTCAGGGTATATGACTTGGCAACATGGCCGCGTACAAAACTGAAGCTGGATACCGCATATTGCATGCTAGGACTGATAAAGCCTTTCTCAAACTTGGTGCAGCCACTAAACAAACTTATAAGAACCGCTGCCGCCAGCAGGTAGAGCCTTTGTATTCGTCCAAATTGTTTCATGATCGTTACGTTGAAAATTTATAAAATATTTCGGGGGAGACAAGCAAGCCCTTATTGCCGGGTGCCGAAGAAGAACAGCACATTGCTGTTCGACAAAATATGAAGGATACCTGTTTTGGTGTTAATGCCGCTTGTTTGGGCGAGAGAGCGAACGCCGATCTTCGAAGGTACCAGTGCGGCCGTATTGATGTCATTAAGGTCGTAATGGCGCCATAAATGAGTGAAATAAACCAGCTGCGGCGCATTAGAAACCACTGAGTTGTAACCAAGGTTACCATCCCTGGTGAATTCATACGATACGATAGCCGTGTCGCCCTTCAACTCCGTCGTGTAAATTTTGCCGGACACTGTCAGGTTGCTATATGAAACTGGCTGGCCGAGCATATACATCAGCAGCGAATCTTTAGTACCTGCGGTGTTAGCGGTGATGTACTTCAGTAGCGAATCCAGAGGAAATTTGTTGAGTGGATTCACTTTCTGCAATTCAATCGTTTTGAGGTTCAGGTAATTGTACACGCTGTTGTCTGTCGGCACGAAAAAGGTAAGATTTTGTTGGTTCACTTTGTCTTTCAGACCGGCGGCGTCGATCACGCGCACCAGGGTGTCGAACAGCGGATTGCTCATCAGAAAGTCGTAACTGGTGATATTTTTAAATTGATCCACATTTGTGGGTTGTCCTCCCACGATGTAATCTCTTTTACAGGAAGCAAACATCAGTACGCAAGCTGCCAGCACCACCGTGTATATCAGATTGATTTTTTTCATAAGGGGTTTTTTATCCATGTAACGCCCACCATGGATTCTGGGTTAATAAGTTATCCTGCGGAAAAAGGGTGCTCATATCGAGTGGCCAATAATATCCCTTCAGGTTTTTAGAGGGGTCAACGCGCTCGGGCAGGTAACCGCCGGTAAATTCAAGCCAGTTCTGAGTTCCTTCAGTTCTTATGAGATCGTAAAACCAATGGCCCTCCCCGATCAGCTCACGTCCGCGCTCCAGCACTACTTCATCCACCATGTCGTAGCTATTGGTGATCGTTTTGTACGACTGGATACCGGCCCTATCCTCAGTTAATTTCAACATGGCCGCTGCACCGGCCAGATTGCCTTTGTAGGCCAACGCTTCTGCATCGAGCAAAATGATATCCGCCAAACGCAGTAATACCAGGTTGTTGTTTATATAGGGACCCTGCTTGGCCTCTGGCTTCTGAT
>JBDTEB010000027.1:0-14083 GCA_039922795.1 Chitinophagaceae bacterium | reverse complement strand
AATGATAATTTAAGAAAGTAGACTGAGATAATAACCAAAATGTGAGCAATCAGAAAAAAAAGTTCGATTGTACTAACGGCAATCGGTTGGTATGTATTTCTGAACCAGAGGAATTGCGTTGCGATGGTAAGATAAAGCACGGCTATCAGGAAATGAGTCCAAAAGGTTTTTGGTAAAAGCATTTTGTTTTGTGTTTTGAGCATCATGATTGCAAATGGGAAAAAATGTTCAGTAATAATTAGAGATATTATTTACATGGACCTTTACTTGGTATCGCTAAAAAATTTCCCATGGTGATATTATTTGCCTCTTTTCCGTTTTCATTTTTCAATCTCCGTAGAACTTTATAAAGTCCATTAGGAGTACTACCATAATTGAGATTGGTGAGACTACCGCGCCAATCAGGTACATGTATTTGATCATTACCGGGCCTAGCCTTATTAAAAACGTCGAGAGCAAAATTTGTGCAGTTAAAATCGTTTAAATCGTAGTCCTTATCGTCCGCATACTCTCCCGCTAGTTTTTCAGCGGCTTTGAAATGCGAGGCATCAACATTAGCGATTGCGATCGAAGAATTGAATTCATGACCGCCATCGTCCATTATCAGAGAAGGAACTTCCAAATTTAAAACGGTTAGTGGGCCAGAAAAGGGATAAAATCCAAAAACCTGAGTTACTGAACTACTTCCGTTTGTTTTTGTGAAGCTCAGGAAAGTATGACCTGGGGAAAAGTTTTCAACCAATTTATTAGGGTCGTTATTATCAGGAAGATCGGCATGAAGGGTGATCGCATATTTTGCTCCAGCGTCCGGTATATTATCAAAACATTTCAACAATTCTTTTAGCTTGACCTTGTTTCGAAAATCATCAAATACAAACTCCTCCACTTCCACCGCATCCTCAAAATCGCTCTTTGGTTTAGCACCACCCTCGCCAGAATTCCCACGAGGAATAATATCTCCTGGCGAGAAAGTTCGTATAAACAGCGGATTCATATTCGCTATCCAAAACAAGCTAACAAACGGAGTAGGATCCCTTGAACTGTAGCCAAGCACGACAAACTCTGGCAACCATTGTCCGTCCTCATCATCATTATCGGGCTTATATTTCTGTGCCAAAAGCCTGTTGGCGTCAACAAACCGATTCCGCGAGCCCGGCCTCACTACCAGGTGGCTTTCTTTCCCATTTTGCTTCGCATCTACCCTAACGATTAATTTATTCACTATCCTGATCTCTGATTCCCTGTTTCCGTCGAACGAAGTTGATTTCAGGGTCTCCTCGCCTGCGTTGACTGTCATCTGCATGCTGACCCAATTGCCCGACATGCCTTCGGCGGTCTTCACAATTGTCACAGACTTTCCAGTGTTTTTCCGGTCAAAAAACCGTGCAACCTGATTTTTGTTGCCTACCACTCTGATCAATTGGTAATTGATGAGATCAATTGAATCGAAATCTTCCAGCGACACATGCGTTCGCAGATAGGTAATCGCTTCTGCAACAAATGGATCCACCACCACCGAAGGAGCCAAAATTTCTTTCTTTGTACACGAAAAATAATTGCAGGCCAGTAAGGTTAGAAACAGCCACGCGCGAAGCCCTTTCATAATTTTAAATTTTACTGAAAGTACCTGCCGTTGACCCTGAAAGTTTTGACATATATCAAATTAATTGTACCATAAAAAGAGATAACTTGTACAATGAACTAAGTTCTTATCATTATGAACCGTCGTGCCTTTCTTCGCAACACATCCCTAAGTTTCGCCACTCTTTCTCTCACCAATCAACGCCTTCTCAGCCAGGTTTTGGCCGATCCGATGCGAATAAAAATGCTCACTGACGATATCGGTGTGTTTACAGAAATGGGCGGAACCATTCTTTTCTACCTGTCTACAGAAGGTATCGCGGTAATCGATTCCGAATTTCCCGATCAGTCGAAACATCTTATTGAAGAACTTCGAAAAAAATCCGATAAACCTTTTAGCTGGCTTATTAATACCCACCACCATGGAGATCATACCAGCGGCAATATTTCTTTTAAAGGCATGGTCTCCAACGTTCTCGCACATGAAAACTCTTTAAAAAATCAAAAGAACGTCGCAACTGCTCAGAAGACCGAGGAAAAACAATTATATCCCGAAAAAACTTTCTCGGATAAATGGAACGGCAGCCTGGGAAAAGAAAAGATCGCACTGCATTATTTCGGGCCTGCACACACAGATGGCGATGCCATCGTCCATTTCCAAAACGCCAACATAGTACATATGGGTGACCTGATCAATAACAGGAGATACCCATTCATCGATCAAACAGCAGGGGCTTCCATTAAAAACTGGATCATTGTACTGGACAAGGCCTTGAATATATTTGACGATAAAGCTACTTTCGTTTACGGTCACGCGTCTCCCGGCTTCGAAGTGTATGGAAAAAAAGAGGATCTGCGCGCGATGAAGAACTATTTTGAAAAACTGATTATCCTAACCGAATCTTCCATAAAATCCGGAGTAAACAGGGAAAAATTTCTTGCCATCACCAGCATACCCGGGGTAACGGACTGGGTAGGAGAAGGAATCCAACGCTCCCTCACCGCAGCCTACAACGAGTTCTCTCCCAAATAAATTTCCTCAAATCATAGAAACTGTTGAATCCTGTTTGTCTACTTTCTATTCCAAGTACTTTTAATATGATAACTTATTCCAGACTTAAACAACCCGCTCAAACGATTCTCCTCCCCCACATGCTTAAACTTTTCACCGCCAGAACAATGTTTATTTTTTTGCTTCTATACTGTTAAATACAAAGTACTTTTAATTAACCCCTTAAAATTCCAAAGGCATCCTTTTCAATTAAGGGTAACGGATACGATATTCCTTTCCGGCTTTTTCATGATCATCTTTTCTGCCACCCAATTTCGCGTGCATTACTCTTCGACATTTCTTCTTTTGACATATATACTTTTTTTACAAATTATTGTTTCACGGTAGCCTATTTTGTCTTGTTGCTTTTAAGTGGCGGAAGGCGTCGTGGCCTGGATGAGCTGATTTTAATATTATACCACAAAGAGCCACGGCTAATTTTAAAACCATTAACCGGATGTAAACGCCTCACGGTCAAAATCTGCTTTTGCCAGGGTATTTGAAAGCAGGCCCTTTTACCTTATTTGTCAAATCAGAGGTCGCTATGGTTTCATAACTTCCCCCACAAAGTTTACATTTATTAAAATCTTCTCCACATGCCTGATCTGCGTTTAGCGATAGCTGCCATCATTTCTTTCGTTGCCAGTTCTTTCCCCGTTCCCAAGGAGAAGAAACTCGTCTGGTCCGATGAATTTAATTACACCGGACTGCCTGACGCGAATAAGTGGAACTATGAAACGGGCTACATCCGCAACAAGGAAATGCAGTATTACACCCGCGCAAGGAAAGAGAATGCCAGGGTAGAAAATGGAAACCTCATTATCGAAGCCCGTCTCGATTCTTTACAGGTCGACGGAAAGATTGCTCCTGTCACCTCAGCTTGTCTTAATACCCAGGGCATTGCGGAATGGAAATACGGGCGAATTGAAGTTCGCGCAAAGCTGCCATCTGCGTTAGGAACCTGGCCTGCCATCTGGATGCTGGGAACAGATAGGGCAAACTCCGGCTGGCCCAAAGCCGGAGAGATTGACATTATGGAAAACGTGGGCTTCGACCCCGAAACCGTGCATACGAATATTCATACCGAGGCTTATAATCATGTGAAGAAAACCAATAAGGGAAAAGCTACGCCGTTTCCGAAAGCCTATGAGAATTACCACATTTACGCGATCGAATGGACGGAAGAGAAGATCGATTTCTTTCTCGATGACAAAATGGTTTTCTCCTTTGCGAATGAACATACGGGAAATGCCACCTGGCCGTATGACAAACCCTTCTATCTTATTCTCAATTTTGCTTTTGGCGGCACCTGGGGCGGACAAAAGGGCGTCGATTTAAAAGCGCTGCCCCTTAAATTTTATATTGATTATGTAAGGGTGTATCAATAACGCGGGCGTTTCTCGTTTTGAAAGACGATTTTTTCTTCAGATATTTCCGGGAGTACCCAACCCCATGGGGCGGATTGAAGTATATGCTTTCAAAATGACCAAATGAAAAAATTAGCCGGATTACTTGCCGTCGTATTAATTCCCTTCCTGTTTTTTCAGTGCCAGCGAAACCTGGGGTATATCGGTGCTGCCGATCCTTCCGCGCCTGTGCTAACACTTGCTGAACCCATCCAGGCTTCGCTCCAGGGAAATATCGTTGACGAAAACAACCTGCCTGCGCCTGACGTTTTGATCACCGTAGGGTCAAAAAACACGACAACAAATACATCCGGTTATTTTAGAATTTCTGATGCATCGCTGGATAAAAACAGCTCCCTTGTATTGGCTGAAAAAGGGGGGTACTTTAAAGCCTACCGCGTTTTCTCAGCGACTTCCGGAACGAACCAGGTAAAAATAAAACTGGTGAAGAAAATACTCGCCGCAACATTTTCGTCCGCTGCCGGTGGAGCTGCCACACTGGCTAATGGTGCAAAAGTGAGTATTCCTGCAAATGGAGTCGTTGAAGCCGCATCCGGACTGGCTTATACCGGGGATGTAAAAATTTATGCGGCATATATCGATCCTGTAGCAAGCGATATCGCTGAAACCGTACCAGGCTCTTTTATGGCAAACGACGTCAACGGCAACAGAGTCGTTCTCGCCTCATATGGGATGCTTGCTGTGGAACTGGAGTCGGCAGGAGGGCTTAAATTACAAATCAAAACGGGTTTCGTGGCGACGCTTGCCAGCCCTATACCGTCTTCTCTTCAGGCTTCGGCAACTTCGTCTATCCCTATGTGGTATGTAAATGAAAAAACAGGGATATGGCAGGAAGAGGGAACAGCCACCCGTCAGGGAACTAATATGGTGGCCGACGTCAGGCACTTCAGCTACTGGAATTACGACTACAAGTATGACGCGGTGAGTCTAACCTTCCAGCTGAAAAATGCTGATGATCTTCCGCTGGTGCACGTGAGAATCCGCGTTACAAGCAATGATGGTGGAGGTTCTGCCCACGGCTATTCAGATTCGCTGGGACAGATGAAAGGAGCCGTACCTGCGAATAAAAATCTTCTCCTTGAAATCTTTGATCCATGCGGCAACCCGGTTTACTCAAAATCACTGGGTCCTCTCTCGAAAGCGACGGATCTCGGAACTATAACGGTATCAACGACTACCCCGGCCTTGCTGACTTTCAAAGGTAGAGTTGTCGACTGCAGCAACCAGCCCGTGAAAAAAGGTTACGTAATGATCAATTTTAATCACGGTATCAGGTATGCGCCAACGAATGGCAATGGAGAATATGCTGTGTCATTTGTTGTCTGCGCCGGCACGCCCGCAACCGCAGAGGTGATAGCCATCGACCAGACTGCGCAGCAACAAAGTCTGGCGACTGCTGTAGCGATCACCGCCCCCACCACAAGTGCCGGAACAATAGCGGCCTGCGGAACATCTTCCGTTCAATTTATCAATTACACCCTTGATAACATCGACTACAAAATTTCAAGTACGGCAAGTGATTCCATCCTGGCTTTTAGCCAGATCGCCGGAAACATAAATTTCATGGGAATACGTTCGCCGGGCACTACGAATTATATCACATTTGTCGTAAGGAATGCAACTACTTCGGGTACTTATCCTCTGGGTGAAATGGCTGTTCAAACTTATCGCAAAGTGATTCTGAAGACACCCTTTAATATCGTATTATCAAATTTCCCAAAGGCTGCAGGTCAGTTTTATGAAGGTTCTTTTACCGGACAGTTCACCGCCGATTCGTCAACAACGGTTCATAATATTACCACTACTTTCAAAGTAAGAAGGAACTAAGATCGAACAGGTTAATTCAAATATTATTGCCGGCTGTAAAAAGGGTGACCGCAAATCGCAGGAACTGTTATACAGGAATTATTACAAGGCGATGATGGCCCTCTGCCTGATGTACACAAAGAACGATGCAGATGCCGTCGAGGTATTAAATGGCGGGTTTTTGAAAGTGTTTTTGAATCTGCATCGTTACGATCCCACACATGCAAACCTGTACACCTGGATCAGGACCATTATTATCAACAACTGTCTTGACTTTATAAAATCCAAAAGCCGGAATCAACAACCAGGTGAATTGAACCGGGCTATTGAAGTGTATATCAACGCCGAGGCTATAGAAAAAATGGATGCCGCCATGTTGCTGGATCTGGTCAGGAAACTGCCCCCGGCCACTCAGGCGGTCTTCCAGCTTTACGTCATCGAAGGATATAACCATAAGGAAATCGGAAGCCTTGTACATATCAGTGAGGGTACCAGCAAATGGCATCTCAGTGAGGCAAGAAAATCTTTGCAGCAAATGATCAGAATGCAGGAGGTGAAATTATGAGCAGGAAATCATCATATGAAGAAGCATTGCCGGGAAAACTGGATGAAATTCCATTGCCGGATGAGGATGATTCATGGGAAAAAATGAACAAACTGCTAAACGAGAAACGTGATCGTGCCCAGCCCTTCTGGTTTTTGAGAGATTACAGAATGCTTGGGTTGCTTACTATTCTATTTATTGGATGTGGCATCTGGCTAATGACTGCCAAACTAAATGAAGATAAAATTCCGAATAGATCACAGGAAATATCTGCCGATCAGGCCCCGCCTGCGAGAAATTCAGGGGATGAATTGAAAACCCCTGTTTCAGCCTCTGCAACCAAAAAGGATATGGGTGCCGGAAACAAATCAAGTCATGCAGATAGCGCTAGTGCCAGGTCAACAAGGCAAACTGTAGCAGCGGTAAAAATCAGGGCGGAGTTTTTACCGTCAATGGCTAAACGAAAAAACAAAAGTGTTTCTTTTGAGGCCAGGGATCCGATAAAAAGAGAACCCGGCAACAAGCAGATCGCAGTCACTTCGTCATCTCGTCAGGTTGAAATGCCGTGGGATAGCGCAACCACATTACCGACTTATCAGAATAAGACACTTCATGACAGTGTAATAACTTCTGCAATCAACAAGCATAAAAAAACGCTTCAGCCAACCGCAGAAATGTTTATAAACAATGCCTCAATTGATAGCCTGGCCACTAAAGAACAACTTGTAAAACCTGGTAAGCCATCTTACAGCAAATACCTGCTCAGCGCGGGTCTTGGAATACAGCAACAAATCCAGATAGGCGGACAACAATCTGTAAAATACGGATACAAAGCCAGTAGGCTGGTCTCGGACTATATCCCCTCTGCCTGGCTAACTTTAGAACGAAAAAACAAGTGGTTCCTTCAGACCAGTTTTGTTTATTCTTCTCCCCGACTGGTAAAAGAATTCGCATTTGATCGCCACACCAAATCAGATACGCTTGGTTTGATTACCAGTACGCTGAAACTTAAAAAGACTTTTTATTCGCAACTCCCATTGAGTGCCAATTTTTACGTTAAACACAATTGGTCCATCGGCGCTGGAATTACATTCACCTGGTTTCGCGGAGCCATTGCCGAGAGAGAAACCAGCATCAAAAACACGGCTACGCAAACCCGAGTCGTAAAGGAAATTGTACCAATCAACAGTTTCACTGATTCATTCCTGTATCGTTCGCACAGCTTTTTCACAGTGCAATCAGACTATCAGTGGAAGCGCATCTCTCTTGGACTGAAATACAGCAAGGACCTCCAATCCTATATCAAATACACCATGCCCGATGGCGCTGTTGCTGAAGGGCGAAATTGGGGTTTACAGGCAGTACTACGGGTTAGGCTCTGGCAAAAAGAACTTAAATGATGAGTTTGCCGAACGCAAGATCAACTGGTCAGGCATTTTGGAAACTTTGGATTTATCATGCGCTCCGGTCCGTGGGTCCGTGCCCTCAGGAAGTATTTATTTAATTCGCTGAATGATATAATTCACGCTATTAAATGAAAACCCTTCGCCCACCGTCAATCCCATCAATTTACTTCCCAGCGGCGACTCCGCAGAAAGCGCGACAAGCTTTTGTTTTTCGAAAGTTATCTTACCCAGGGGAATACTGATATAAAAATTCCCCTGGGTGGTTTTAACCAGCGTGCCATTCGCCACCTGGCTTCGCTCGGGTGTGCCATTTGCAACCTGGCTGGAAACACCGGAAGGCTTTATCCGCTCGAGGGTGCTTTTTTGTATGAGCAGATGATCCAGCTGAAGGCTGGTGTTCTTCTGTTCAATTTGCAGCATGGCCAGGGCGGTTTCATGTTTATCGCCTGCAGTGCTCCTGGTTTCGTTCGATGCGCTTTCTTTCAGGTCGGTTAGCGTGCGCTGGTGTACCTGGATCTTCTGGTTCAGCAGCTCTGTACAATATTCAAAGAGTCTTTCTTTATCAATCATAGTTTGATGGTATGTATCCCGGAGAAAATCAGTCGGGTCGACACTATTTACTTATTTTACCGGCTTCAAAATAAGATTTAAAAACCTCAGTCAGGCAGAAAATAACGGATTGATAAAAACTGTTGATCTCAACAGGAAGTTTTGAAGAATGTGGCAGTCAAAGTTAAAAATATGAATTCCCAAAAATTGAAACGTTCTGTTGTAGAATACGGAAGCGTCAAAACAAAGAAATTGTTTCAGCCATTGTTAGCAAATTTGGGAATGAATCCACATAGCCTTTAGTTACTCTCATAATCATAAAGATTCTTTTGCAATGTTTGAAATGCGGTAGAACATAAAATGCCTATCGTAATTTAATTTGCTCTTCTTCGATAATTTTTTTAAGCTCATCCTCACTTGGCAGGTTGATCATGTATTTCGAGACAAAAACTGTTGAGGCAATCCTCTGGTGGCATACTTCACAAGGCTTTCATTTTTACTGGCGCAAAAGGATAATGCCTATTGGCTCCATAATTACACTATATTCATTTTTACTATTCAAGAGGAAATAGGTAAATCTAACATGCACGTAATAATCAAGACCGGTTCTCTCGATTATAAGTTATTGAATTCGAGAAAGATATTTTGTGCAATCTTGTGCAAATAAAAAAAGCAGTTACGATATTCGTTCGTAACTGCTTTTCTTTAAGCTCCCCCTCCCCGACTTGAACGGGGGACCCTCTGATTAACAGTCAGATGCTCTAACCAACTGAGCTAAGGAGGAATTTACCCTTTCGGGACCGCAAAAATAAACATTTTACCCTTTCGGCAAAACCTTTCTCAAATTCTTTTTCAAAACTATTGCGAACACTTCAGATCGCTGTAAATCAATGGGAGAGGCTCAGTCGAACCTGATTTACAGGTTTACAAGATTCCCTTGCATGACCGCTAAAATGCGAATCATCAATTTTTATCCTGGCCCCGCGTCTGCGACACTCTCCAGGCCGAGATATAGCCCGTCTTCCCTCTCTTCAAGCGGCCAGCGTTTCAGCACGTAGCCTTCGCCGCTCACGTTCCGGCCATTCTTTACATCGAAAAGATACTTGTGCAAGGGACACACCAGATACCCACGGGCATCCAGCCACCCTTCAGACATGATCGCTCCGGAATGAGGACATTTCTGTGCCACGGCGTATATCTTATCCTCCTTTTTAACCAGGCATACCGTTTTGCCGGCGACCTCATGATCGCAAAGGTTGTTTGAGGGAAAAGTTGGAAGGCTGAGCTTATGCCAGGTGACACTCACGACTATGGGTTTAATTGAACGGAGCGTTTACTTATAAAAAATATCCTTGTACGGGTACCTGATCTGGTACATCTCCTTCACCTTATCCAGGATCGCATTCCGTAACCCGTCAATATTGCCCCTCTCGGATGCAGAAATAAAAACAGCGTTTCCGTTCGTTTCCCCCTGCCAGCGCTCGGAGAGTTCTTTCAGGATATCTTCTTTCACTTCTGGTTCCAGCCAGGCATCGAAAGTGTTCTTCTCATACAAATCCATTTTGTTAAACACCACCAGCGTCGGCTTGTCGTAGGCTTCCAGCTCCTGCAGGGTTTTGTTGACCACACCAAGCTGCTCCTCGTATTGAGGATGAGAGATGTCTACCACATGCATCAGGATATCGGCTTCGCGTACTTCATCCAGTGTGCTCTTGAAACTCTCTACAAGGTGATGCGGCAGCTTCCGTATAAACCCCACCGTGTCGCTCAGCAGGAAAGGGGTATTGTCAAACACCACCTTTCGTGTGGTGGTATCCAGTGTGGCAAAAAGTTTATTCTCGGCAAAAACGTCGCTCTTGCTGATCAGGTTCATGATGGTGCTTTTGCCTACATTGGTATATCCAACAAGCGCCACGCGTATAAATTCACCACGATCCTTACGCTGGGTAAAGGCCTGTTTGTCAATAGCGCTTAAGCGTTTCCGTAAGAGCGAGATCTTGTCCTTCACAATACGCCTGTCCGTCTCGATCTCCGTTTCGCCGGGCCCCCTGGTGCCGATACCACCACCCTGCCTTTCCAGGTGTTTCCACATCCCTTTCAGTCGGGGAAGCAGGTACTGATATTGCGCCAGTTCCACCTGCGTGCGGGCCTGGGCGGTTTTGGCGCGACGGGCAAAGATGTCCAGTATTAGATCCGACCGGTCGATGGTGGTCACATTCAATACTTTTTCAATATTCGTGATCTGCGAGCCGGTAAGCTCGTCATCAAATATTACCAGACCAACGTCTTTTCCCTCGATATAAGCTTTTATCTCTTCAAGTTTTCCTTTGCCGAGATAAGTTTTACTGTCAGGATGTGAAAGTTTTTGGGTAAAGCGGCGCAAAGTGATTGCACCGGCTGTTTCGGCCAGGAAGGCGAGTTCGTCAAGATATTCCGTTGCCTGCTGATCGGTATGTTCCGGAAGGATCACGCTTACCAGCACTGCCTTTACCTCTTCCTGAACCGTTGATTTCTTTTCTATCAAATATGAAAAATTTTAAAAAGCAAAGGTAGTCAGGATTCCCAGCATAAAAAGAAAGCCGCCTGCTTTATTCCCGGAGGAAATCAGCAAACGGCAGTAATATATTTAACGGAGTATCCCGATATTATAAACCGCTGATACAGAGGCCCACGCTATACGGATGAACATTCGGTCCCAGGCCTTCCTTTATAAATTGATTGATCTGGTAGGTTCCGAAAACGCTGAATATCCCATATCCAATCCTTGCCGTACCTGACAGGCGGGTTCCGTTGAAGTACCGTTTGGAGCTTTCCTTCAGCGTATAGGCATTGAGGGTGGTTCCCGTTTTCGTCTGCAGCGTTTTGCCTTTGGTATGGGCGTTCAGCATGGTGCCGATCTTGGCCCCCACCACAAACTTCCAGCTCTTGGCGTTGTGTTCAGGATGCACAGTGTACCTCAATTCTACAGGTACCTCCGCATAAACCGTCGTCAGCTTGAATTTTTTGAATTGACTCGTATCGGAAACATTTTTGAAATTCAATTTGGTGGAGTTTCCGGCAATCTGCACGATGGTTTTGTCGAAACCAATGCTGCTTCCGGAAATTCCTGCTCCAATTCCCACACTAAAACGGGGATCTGTTTTGAAAGGGAAGTCCAGCATGAAATATACGCTCAGGCTTCGGGGAAGGCCTTTGGTTTTAATGCTATCCGGTTTGGCTGCCCATCCCACGTAACCCAGCTGAATAACCAGGTGGTCATTGGCGCGATTGGAGAGATTCATCTTGCTCCAGTCTCTTTTTACAGCCGGGGCGGGAGCTCCAATTCTTGTAAGGGTATCAGATTGAGCGAAAGAAAAAGCATAAAAGGAGAGAGCAGTCAGTACCAGGGTTAATTTCTTCATCATGATGTAATGTGTGGCAAATGTATTTTCAGAGGGGTTAAGGAATAGTTAAATGTAAGCCAGTAAGCGTTTTAGCCCGATTTTGAAATGCATGATCCGGTTACCTGACCTTTCTTTTGCGGGCTGCAAAGTACGTTTTTTAAGTTGGTTTTTTGGATGACTCATTGCTTGTCATTTACAAAATCTGATTTGCCGCCGGATTTACTTTCCAACCTGATGGTGCTGATCTCCAACTTCTTATCTATTGGCTTAAGCATATCATACATGGTGAGTGCGGTAACTGCGGCGCCATGCATCGCTTCTACTTCCACTCCTGTTTTATAGATGGTATGAACTTCCACGCTGATGGTAATAGTCAGCTTTTCTACCTTATATGATATCGCTGCAAACTCCACGGGAAGCGGATGACAGTCGGGAATCACGTCGCTTGTTTTCTTGATGCCCAGTAGTCCGGCCGCGCGGGCGAATTCAAAAACATTGCCCTTTGGCACACGGCCTTCCTCAACGGCTTTTATGGTTTCAGGGGAAGATGCCCGTACGATGGCTGTGGCAATGGCTTTGCGCAGCGTATTTTGCTTTTGTGTGATATCGACCACAGATTTTTTTTTGATGTACGCGAAATTAGCCTGAAGGATTCAGAATCCCGGAACGGTTTTCTGTGGGAAGAACCGCGCTGTTGTTATTTTTTCAACACTACCGCCCCGCCTTTCATTATCAGAACGATATTCCTGACGGCATGCATATCTACCGATGGGTCGCCTTTTACCACTACGATATCCGCCAGTAACCCAGCCTTGATCCTTCCGACCGTAGTATTTATTTTGAACACATCTGCATTCACCGAAGTCGCGGATCTCAACACATCTATTGCCTTCATCCCATAGTCCACCATCATTTCCATCTCGCGTGCGTTGTCTCCGTGCGGGAATACGCCCACATCACCACCCATGCAAATTGTTACCCCCGACTTTAACGCATAGCCAAAGCTTTGCCGTTTGGCCAGGAGATTGGCAGGTTCCTTCTCCTTTCCTTTTTTCCAGCCGCGATACTGCGTGATGGCATCTCCGGCCGCCAATGTCGGACAAAAAGCCACATTCAATTCTTTCATTAGCTGGAAGATCTCCGGAGTTCCGGCATCGCCATGTTCAATCGTGGTAACCCCTGCAATCGCGGCGCGATGCATACCCTCCTCCGTTGACGAGTGCACAGCAACGGTTCTGCCACTACTATTGGCTGCTTCCACCGCTTTTTTTATTTCGGCTACAGAGAAAGTCGGTTGTGCTTCGCGGTTCGGCCCCCAACGATAATCGCCGTAGAGTTTGATTACATCGGCGCCTTTCCCGATCTGGCTTCGCACTTCTCTCACGATGCCCTCTTCCCCATCAGCCTCGGCTGCGCCTTTCAGCACATCGATCCCGTCTTTTAAAACTTTGGGCCCATAACTGCCGGTGGCCACGATCGCTTTTGTGGCGATCAGCATTCTTGGTCCGGGGATTATACCTTTTTCAATGGCGGTTTTCAATCCTGCATCATCATATCCCGCGCCTTCCGTTCCGAGGTCTCGTAAGGTGGTGAAACCCGCCATCAGCGTGTTTTTTGCGTGAACGGTTGCCCTGGCCGTTCTTTCCGCATTGGATTCTTTCAGCACCTGGTCGTCCCAGCTGGTCTCGTTGTATGGGTGAAGAAAAAGATGACTATGTCCTTCGATCAGTCCGGGCAGCAGCGTACACCCTTTCAGATCGATCACCGTCGCGTTTTCAAATTTTGTATCAAGCCTGCCAACCTCCGCGATCTTGTTTTTGCGAACCAGCACCTGCCAGCCTTCATGCATCTGCTCGCCGTCGAAAACCCTGTCGGGCCTGAGCAGGTAAATCGTTTCCGGCTTTTGTGAGTAGGTGCAGAAAGCAGTGCTTAAAATAAGGATCATCAGCCCGTATAACCTTGTTATCATGAAAGTTTGATTGAAATAGAAAGATAGCGGATTCTGGTCTTGATAGCTGAAACTACCTGTTCGGTTGTTTATACGAATAAGTTTCAAATTCGGTTGTTTATGCGAATTAGATAAGAATTCGTATGTTTATGCAAACCAGAAGACATGGAATCAGTAGCAGCAGTGATTACCGGAGATATTGTGAATTCTACAAAACTCAGTGATGAGAATGAGAAACTGCTGTTCAATCAGCTAAAACAATTATTTGAGCCATACCGTGCTGATTTTTTTCGTGGCGACAGTTTCCAGGTTTACGTCAAAGATGCAAAAGACGCATTGAAACTTGCCCTTACCTGTCGTACGCTGGCCATCCATCTTCCCACCGTGG
>JBDTEB010000026.1:0-3984 GCA_039922795.1 Chitinophagaceae bacterium | reverse complement strand
TTATTTGAGCCATACCGTGCTGATTTTTTTCGTGGCGACAGTTTCCAGGTTTACGTCAAAGATGCAAAAGACGCATTGAAACTTGCCCTTACCTGTCGTACGCTGGCCATCCATCTTCCCACCGTGGAAGATGAACCGTTGTCGGATATCCGCATAAGCGTCGGGATTGGCGAAGTTATCTCACCCATAACAGCGCTGGCTACCGCCAAAGGGGAGGCTTTTCTGCTTTCGGGAAGATCATTTGACAACATGGTAAAAGCGGGAAAAAGACTCCAGCTTTCGATGACCGACCCTCTGGCGAATCTCACGCTCGAACTCATGTCGGATTACCTGAATTCCATTTATGCCGGCATAACAACAAAACAGGCTGAAGTGATCCTGGAATTATTAAAAGGGCGCACGCAGCAGGAGATTGCAGAAAAACTAAGCCGCTCCAAAAGCACCGTCAACCAGCATGTAAGTTCCGGGAGATGGGAGGAGATAGAACGACTTATGTGGCAATATGAACGCCTGTTGATTATTAGTGCCGAGAAGTAATATGGCGTTCTCAAAAGACAATTAACTTGTATTAAAATCTTTCGACAGCTCAAAACTTCACCAATGATCCTGCTTCTCAAACTGGTTCTCGCTCACCTGCTTACAGACTTTGTGCTACAGCCCACCAGCTGGGTGGAGGACAGGAACGCAAAACATTTTGCTTCAATAAAACTTTATCTTCATGGAATGATCACGGGCATTGTCGCATGGATCATCACGGGATGGCAATACTGGCCAATTGCTCTGATCATACTGGTAACACATACGCTTATCGACGGGTGGAAATCCTATCAACCAAAAACAGCAAAATATTTTCTGGCCGATCAATTTACTCATTTGGCCATCATTGTTGCATGTTGCACCTTCCTGTTTTTCGACAAGGCAAAATTCTCCCAACTCTGGCTTCAATTCAACGGCAATATCCAGATCTGGAAATTGATCACAGGAATTGTTTTTCTCACCTTTCCCGCAGGCATCCTGATTGGTCAGCTGACCAGGCAATGGAGAGAAAAAATACTCAGCGATAAAATTGAGGTGGAAGGACTGGCGAGTGCGGGCAAATGGATAGGCATTGTGGAAAGAATGATCATTCTCGCCTTTGTACTGATGAGCCAGTTCTCTGCCATAGGCTTACTGGTAGCGGCGAAGGGCATCATTCGCTTTAACGAAAAAGACCGGCAGGAAGCAAAGACAGAATACCTGGTTATCGGTACATTATTAAGTATCGCACTTTCGGTAGCGACAGGGCTGGCGATAAAGGCATAATATTATAGTTACAGCCCTTACTTCAACACCTGCACATCCAGAAAACTGTCGTTAAACACCGTGTGCGTCGCCTTAATATACTTGCTCTGATCCGCCTTGTACGGATTCTCTACAAAAGTCTGTGGGTTGCGCAAAAACAGTGGAAAAGCCGTGCTTTGAACCTGGATCATGATGCGGTGACCTTTCTTAAAAGTCTGCAGCACATCCTGCAGACGAAAATTCACTTCGGTTTTTTTATTCGGAACAAATGCCTCAGGTTTCTCGAATGAATTTCTAAATCTTCCCGGCATAATTTCCGACCTGACCATCTGCTGATAATTTCCCAGCAGGATATTACGGTCAGGCATAAACGCATTATTTGGTTCATTCATCGGGTACACATCGATCAGCTTTACAAACCAGTCCGCATCGGTGCCTGTGGTAGCCACTTTGAGATGACTCATGATCTCACCGCCAAGCGTAACATCTTCCGTTAGAATATCTGTCTGAAATACCAGTACATCCGGTCGGCGACCGGCAAAACGCTGGTCTTCGCTCATATAATTATGCGGAGTAAATCCTTCTGTTGTCGTAAGATCTTCGGTATAGGGAACCGGTTTCATCGGGTCGCTCACAAAGGAAACAGAACCTGCTGCAGATGGTTGATTGAAAGTTATTTTGCCATCATTATTGAGGAAAAGTTTCTGATGCGTGGCTGCCGGTGATGGCCACTGATCAAATGATTCCCATTTGTTTTTTCCGGTGTTGAACATATAGGCATTCGGCAAACCTGAGTTCTTATCGCCTGATCCTTTCAGAAAATGATCAAAGAATTTTGCTTCGATTGTCTTCTGATAAAACGTGGCGATACTGTCGCCGAAATAGACATTGGTATGAAGGGTGTGACCTGTCTCGCGGCTCCAGCGACCATGACCGAACGGTCCCATCACGATGGTATTGTAGGCGTTGGGATCTGATTTTTTAATGGCCCGGTAAATAGCCAGTGGGCCGGTAAGATCTTCGGCATCGAACCATCCGCCAACCAGCATTACCGCCGGCATTACTTTCTTGTAATGTTTGATGAGTCCGCGTGCCTGCCAGAATTCGTCGTAGTTGGGATGATTGATTATTTCCTGGAAGAAAAAATTATCCTTATACCACTGATTGAAATTCTGCACCGAACCTACGTCCAGGAGAAACTGGTAGCCATCCGGACCCGTCTTTGTTATTACCTGTCCGTTATACCAGGCAACGCTGGTGGTGTCTTTTTTCTGAACGCCGAACGTGGGGAAGGTGAAAATATAACTTTCGAGGAAGGCGCCGTTATGGTGAAAATCGTCAAAGAAAAAGTCGGAGATGGGTGCCTGCGGGGAGGAAGCTTTAAGCGCAGGATGATTGGAGAGGATACCGGCAGCGGTATAAAACCCGGGATAGGAGATGCCCCATTGTCCGACGCGACCGTTGTTGAAGGAAGTGTTTTTTACGAGCCAGTCGATCGTGTCATACGTATCAGACGCTTCATCTACGTCCTTTTTCGATTTTTTGTTTTCAATGATCGGGGTCATGTTGGTCCAGGTGCCTTCGCTTTTCCAGCGACCGCGTACGTCCTGGTAAACGAAGATGTAGCCCTCTTTCATCATGGTTTCCGAAGGCCCGAGCCGGGCGGGAAACTTGTCGCCACCATAAGGAGCCACGCTGTAGCAGGTGCGCTGCATAATGACCGGGTAGGTCTTTTGTGCGGACGCATCTTTGGGTGTATAGATTGCGGTAAACAGTTTGGTTCCGTCCCGCATCGGGATATACAATTCTTTCTTTTCGAAATGTTCCTTTACATAAGGATCGGCGCCAGCAGCGTTACGTTGGCCAAATACGGCTACCGCTATTATAAGTTGCAGGGCAAAAATGTAAATTTTTCTCATGTAAATGAAATTGTGCTGGTAGAAACCAAATGTAAAGTGTTAGAAGAATATTTCAAGAAGTTAGGGTGAGGTATTTTTCCTACATTGGAAGTACCAATGATTTGATAAACCCTGTTACATGAAACTTGCTATCTTTCTTCTTGTCGTGATGTTTTCCACTTCTCTTATTGCTCAAAACAAGCCCGTGGGTATTTTTAAAAATACCGCTGATATTGGCCATCCAAAGCTGAGCGGTTCCGCAACATATAATGAGGCAGCGCAAACCTATACGCTTACGGGAGCGGGTTCAAATATCTGGTTCAACAGGGATGAATTTCACTACCTCTTCAACAAAATCGGAGGTGATTTCTTGCTTACTGCAGATTTCGAATTTATTGGAGCCGGAGGTGATCCACATCGTAAAATCGGGTGGATGATCAGGGAGTCTGCTGATGAATCCGCTGCAAGCGTTAATGCAGTTGTACATGGAGATGGGCTAACGGTGATGCAATGGAGGCCGCTAAGGGGTGCGTTTATGCGTGACCCGGAAGATGAAATTTTCTATCCCAAGAAAACGTTGTTTCGAACGGTGCAACTGGAAAGAATGGGAAAAAAAGTTATTATGCGTGTGGCCAACCCTGGCGAGCCGCTGCAGGAGGTGGGAATAAAAGAAATGCCGGATCTTCGAGACTCTGTGCTCGTAGGATTATTCATCTCGTCTCACGATTCTGCCAGAACGGAAAGCTTCCAGGCATGGAATGTGCGCATTGACAAACCTGTCCCAGGGGTCTACCATCCTAATCCA
>JBDTEB010000025.1:0-5345 GCA_039922795.1 Chitinophagaceae bacterium | reverse complement strand
GTTTCCTTTCGGTACCACAGGTTGCGATTGCGCGAAAAGATCGTGTTGACCTGACTCCGGTTTCGCCGCTGAAGGGGCCGGTTGCGGAATGACAATTATCGTCTTTTCCTGAACTTCGTTTACTGGTGCCTGATAGGCTTCGGCCGTTGGCTCCTCCTCAAGTTTCATCACCACCTTCTCCTCTTTCTTTGGCATCTGAACCGATATAGGTGAGGTCGGAAAATGTATGATCGATGGTTTAACGGGAGCAACGGTTTCTTCCACCAATTTGGGCATGAATTGTTCAGCAAGCTCCACTTCCATTTTCTGCATCACGAAAAAAGGCTTCTTTTCTTCCGGTTCCGGCGTTGGTTCTGCAACCGGCGCCTGCTGTTTAAAAGCGGGAATTGGCGTGTCCATGCTCAATTGCATAATCACCTTTTCTTCTTTTACCACTTCTGGTTCCGGCTCATCTCCTTTAAAGAATGGAGTCTTGTGTTCAAACCCTGTAGCTATCAGGGTAATCCCGATTTTGCGATCCAGCGTGCTGTCATAACCTAATCCCAGTATCACATCGGTCTCTTCCCCGGCATGACTGATCAGGTGGTTCTGGATCACTTCCACCTCATCCATCGTAAATTCGTTTTCCCCTTCGGAAGAATTGATATTAATTAAGATCCATTTGGCTCCCCTGATATCGTTATCATTCAGCAGCGGAGAGCTAAGTGCTTCTTCAATAGCTCTCTGGGCGCGGTTATCGCCTTCCGTTGCCGCACTGCCCAGTATGGCGACCCCACCGTTGCGCATTACCGTGCATACATCCGCGAAATCCACGTTGATCTGGCCGGTACTGTTAATTACATCGGTGATACATTTTGCTGCAGTAGCCAACACGTTGTCTGCCTTCGCAAAGGCATCCTTCATCTTCAGGTTTCCGAACTGGTGCCTGAGTTTATCGTTACTGATGACGAGCAGCGTGTCTACATTTTCTTTTAACAGTGCAATACCTTCTTCCGCCTGCAATTGTCTTTTCTTTCCTTCGTAGGCAAACGGTGTGGTCACGATGCCGACGGTAAGGATACCCAGGTCCTTACAGATCTTCGAAATGATGGGCGCACCACCGGTTCCGGTTCCGCCACCCATGCCGGCAGTGATAAAGGCCATCTTGGTATTCACCTCGAGGATGCCTTTAATCTCTTCAAGACTTTCTTCTGTCGCCTGTTTTCCGATGGCAGGGTTTGCGCCTGCACCCAGTCCCTGCGTGAGATGCGGGCCGAGCTGGATCTTGTTGGGAACCTGGCTCTGCGCAATCGCCTGCGCATCGGTATTGCAAATAATAAAGTTTACGCCTTCAATGTGTTGACTGAACATGTGGTTTACAGCATTGCTGCCACCTCCGCCAATACCAATCACTTTTATGATGGAAGACTTTTCTTTCGGCAAATCAAAATGTATCATAGTTTCTGATTTTTCTATCTCACGGTTTTCAATGTTTTCTTCATTCATGAGATCACTTTTAATAAAAGGTTAGATTAAATATTTTATAGATGCTGATCTTCCTCTTCCTTGAAAAGGTCGATGATCCCGTCTTTGAATTTGCCCCAGAAATCTTTCAATCCTTTCCTGTTCTTTATTTTGTCAGGAGTGATTTCTTCAACCTCGGGTGCCACTGTTTTTTCTGATTCCGGTTTTTTCAGGTTGGATGGCACTTCCATCTTCTGGTAATTCTGCTCGAATTGTTTTCTCTGATGTTCGTAATCGCTGTATCCTTTCAGAATTAATCCGATACAGGTGGAATACGTTGGCTTGATCAGTTCCTCAATGTGCCCACCGGCAAGATGCTCATTGGGAAATCCTATACGGGCATTCAGGCCGGTTGAATATTCTGTCAGCTGGATCAGGTGTTTTAATTGTGAGCCTCCACCCGTTAAAACGATACCACCGTTTAGCATGCGATTGTCAAGACCTACCTGTTTCAGATGAAAGCAAACGAAGTCCATAATCTCAGTCATCCGGGCCTGGATAACGTTGGCCAGGTTTTTTACGCTGATCTCTTTTGCAGGCATTCCTCTGAGTCCGGGAATCGTAATATAGGCATTGGCGTTAGCCTCATTTGCCAGTGCCGATCCAAACTGTACTTTCATCTGCTCTGCCTGGCTCTTTAACACACCCAGCCCGCGTTTGATGTCTTCGGTGATGTTCTCGCCTCCGAAAGGAATCACAGCGGTGTGCTTTAGAATGCCTTCATAAAAGATGGCGATATCTGTAGTTCCACCCCCGATATCCACGATGGCCACACCGGCTTCCATATCTTCAAGGGCCATTACGGCGCTCGCCGATGCGAGAGGCTGCAACACCATATCCTTGGTGCTAAGTCCGCTTTTTTCAACTGCACGGTTAATGTTCCTGATCGCATTCCTGTCACCTGTAATGACGTGGAAATTAGCGCCCACTTTTACACCACCATAACCGATCGGGTTGGGAATATTCTGAAAATTATCTACGGTAAATTCCTGCGGTATCACGTCGATGATCTGATCACCGGCAGGAATATAGGTTTTGTACTGGTCGGCAATAAGCTGATCAATTTCACGCTGTGTGATCTCGTCGCTATTGTTGTGCCTTACGATATCTCCACGTGTCTGCAGGCTTTTTATATGATGGCCCGCAATACCCACATATACCTCATTGATCTCAAGGTTGGGATTGGATGCATAACAGTTCTCCAGTGCAACCTGGATCGCCTTTATCGTTTCATCAATATTAAGCACCTGCCCATGCTTCACTCCATTGGAATTGGATCGCCCAAATCCAAGTATTTCCAGTTTCCCGAATTCATTCTTTCTTCCTGCGATGGCAGCGATCTTTGTGGTTCCGATGTCGAGACCTACAATTACAGGTTGTTCACTGTTCATGTTACGTGCTATTTTAATTTGTTGTTCTTAATGTGGAGGAATCGATGGAACTCACCGGCACCACGGGTGGCAGGCTGCGTTTTACGATATCCGATGATTTTCTTGTTGCGACCACCTGGTTGCCATACGCAACGTTGATGACCGTGAATTTATCAAGACCCGCCTTGCTTAGTACCTCTTTATAAAAAAGAAACAGGCGTCTGAATTTACTTTCATAATGCTCACCACTGCCAAAAATGATGCGATGATTTCCCAGCATGGGTACAAGTTCAAAATTCCCTTCCGGTTCGCAGCTTACCTGGGCAACCTGGGCCATCCAGAATGGGTCGTGCAAAATATACTCACTGATTCTTTTTACATCCTGGATCAGTGTGCTGTCATTTGCATTCCAAACTCCATTTACTTCCGGAAACGAAGTGAACACAGGTAACTTCACGCTCATTTTGTCACTTAACGGAAGTCGTACCCCGCTGCTGTCAATGTAAAAAGATGTTCCCGTTTTTGTAAATACCCTGGCTACAGGTTCCTTCTCCACGACGTTTACATGCAACACAAGGTTGTTATCAAAAAATAATTCTGCCCTGCTCACCCAGATATTATGTGCGATCTCTGTTTCAAGATTATGCAGGTCGATCAGATCAAGTTCCTTGCCTTTGAGTTCAATAGATCCATCTTTTGTGATGATCTTAACCAGGTCGTCTCTGTCAAGGAACATAAAATCTTCGGCACCGGAAATATCAATCTGGTATCCCTGGCAATGTTTACCGGTTTTTACATTTACAGCGGCAACCAGCAAAACGACCACACCCACCCCAAAGACTACCCAGAGCGCGAGCACGAAAATTTTTAATATTTTGCTTTTTACTACCACTCTAATTTTTCGAGTATAAGTTTTATTTTTTCAACCATTTGGTCTATATCACCCGCGCCGGCAGTGATGATCACCTGTTTCATATCATAATCAAGTTGCGGTGCATAAACCGCTTCGAGATAATGCAGCGTTTCCTCTTTTGACATGATCTTTGAATGATGCTGATGCATTTTTTTCTGGATCATTTCACTGCTCACTTCTTCCATCGGAAGCTCCCGCGCAGGATATATCGGTAACAGAATTACTTCATCAGCAAGCTCAAGACTATGCGCGAACTCCTCAGCATGATCTTTCGTGCGCGAGAACAAATGCGGCTGAAAGATCAGCGTAATTTTTTGACCGGGAAAGATGGACCTTGCTCCTTTTAATAGGGCCGTTAATTCTGCGGGATGGTGCGCATAGTCATCAATGTAAGTAACCCGGCCGTCTTTCACCACATATTCAAACCTTCGTTTGATGCCTGCAAAAGCGAGCAGGGCAGCCCTGATCTTTTCTGTGTTTACTCCTGCATGCCTGCTCACTGCAATGGCGGCAAGCGCATTTTCCACATTGTGCATACCGCCCATCGTCAGCGTCATGTCATACAGGGTTTCACCCTGAATGTGGACATTGAAATGACTGGTGCCCTCTTTTATCTGAACCTCACCTGCGTAAACATCTGCCATGTCATTAAGCAGGCTGTAAGTGAGGTGATGTGCAGGATTCATCTCCTTTGATCTTGGTAATCCGTATTTCGACAGCAACATGCCCCCGGGTTTCACCTTGTAACTAAACTCCAGAAAGGCATCCTGTAAAGATTCTTCCGTACCATAAATATCCAGGTGATCCGCATCCATCGAACTGATCACTGCGGTATCCGGATGCAACTTTAAAAAGCTGCGATCATATTCATCTGCTTCTATCACGCAGAGCGCACCTTTATATCCCCAGAAATTGGTGTTGTAATTTTTTGATATTCCACCAAGAAACGCATTGCATCCCATTCCGCTATGCCTAAGAATATGCGCGGTCATCGTACTGATGGTGGTTTTACCATGAGTGCCGGCGATGCAGATGTTTACCGATTCCGTGGTAATGAGTTCAAGCACCTCACTCCGCTTCATTACGGTGTAACCGTTCTCGCGATAATAGATCAACGCGGTGTTCGTTGCAGGAACTGCTGGCGTGTACACAACGAGATCAACAATTTTAGGCAGCGTTTCAACATTTTCTTCATAACGCACATCAATACCCGCCGCTTCCAGCATGCGGGTAAGCGTGGTAGGCGCGCGATCGTAACCACTGACCTTCACACCCTGTGCACTGAAATATCTTGCCACTGCACTCATGCCGATGCCACCGATGCCGATGAAGTAAACCTGCTGTATGTCTGGGAGATTGATCAAATGTTTAAGGGGTTATAATTATTTATTTAATGATTCAATGATTACGTTTGCTATCCGCATATCTGCATCCCTGAATGCCAGCTTGTGAATATTATTTTTTAATGATTCCTGTCTTTGTTCATCTGACGTCAGTTCTACAATTCCCGGCACCAGTTCTTTTCCGGCCGCATTATCCCTGATCATGATGGCGGCGCC
>JBDTEB010000024.1:0-4901 GCA_039922795.1 Chitinophagaceae bacterium | reverse complement strand
CGCTGTCAGAAAATATTAGTCGCAATTCTGGCGCGTTTGAATTTTTCATGGCCGCAAAAAACCGGTTGAGGGTGTTTTTTACTGAATCTTCCGGAGTTTGTGCATTTGCTGACAGGTAAAATAACGAGCAGCAGGAAATGAGCAATGCCCTGTACATAGGAAAGCTGGGGTTAAAGGGTGATCTTCTGCAAAGATCAGGGTAAGCAAATGCTACTTGATATATCCAAGAATCTTCAACATACTTTGTGCCGACTGTTCTTTAGCATAAACCCAGTCGATCAGCTTGCCATTTTTGTCTTTTTCAACGATAATATGTTTGGGAGATGGAATGAGGCAGTGTTTAATTCCTCCGTATCCGCTGATCTGATCCTGGTAAGCACCTGTATGGAAAAATCCCACAAACAAATTTTCTTCTCCGGTAATCTTGGGAAGGAAAACCTCATTGATGTGTTCTTCAGAATCATAGTAGTCATGACTGTCACAGGTGATGCCTCCAAGCACCACGCGCTGATACTCATTGTCCCATTTGTTTATGGGCAACATCAGGAATCTTTCGCCAATTCCCCAGGTGTCAGGCAGTGTTGTGATAAAAGAAGAATCTATCATGTACCATATCTCCCGGTCATTCTGCGTTTTCTGGTGAATCACACTGTAAATATGAGCCATACTTTCCCCAACTGTGTAGCTTCCAAATTCTGTATAGATATTGGGCATCGGCACTTTTGCGCGTTTGCAGGAGTCCTTGATATTTCTCACGATCTCATTTATCATGAACTGATAATCGTATGTGAAGCCAAGCGAATGTTTGATCGGAAAGCCGCCACCGATATTTATTGAATCCAGCTCGGGACATATTTTTTTCAGCTGGCAATAAAGGTTAATAACCTTATTAAGCTCACTCCAATAATATATATCGTCTTTTATTCCCTTGTTTAGGAAGATGTGGAGCATCTTCAACTGGAATTTATTTTCATATCCTTCGATATCATCGACATAGAACTCGAGGATGTCTTTTGCCCTCAATCCAAGCCTGGATGTATAAAAAGGAAAGGTTGGCTCTTCTTCTGCGGCAACCCGGATACCCAGTTTAAACGGAACTTTTACATTCTTGTAAGCCTTAAGTTCGTCCTTGTTGTCAAGAACGGGAATTACGTTCTTGAAACCGGAGTTTATGAGCGCCTTGATGCGGCGTGTATAACCTGGTTGCTTGAATCCGTTACAGATGATGTAGATATCCTTAGTAATTTTTCGCTTCTCATGAAGTTTTTTGATGATCTCCAGGTCGTACGAGTAGGATGTCTCAAGATGGATATTATGGTTGAGCGCCTCCTCGACGATGAATGAAAAGTGTGAACTTTTCGTACAATAACAATAATGATAATCGCCTTCGTACTTGTATTTCTTGAATGCGTTGGCAAACATTTCCTTTGCCTTGTTGATCTGCTGCCCGATCTTAGGCAGATAGGTAAGTTTTAACGGGGTGCCATATTTGTCGATCATGGCTTTTATGTCGACGCCGTTAAATTCCAGATAGTTGTTCTTGTTTAGGTCGAAATCTTTTTGAGGAAAATTGAAAGTCTGATCAACAAGGTCTCTGTAGGTATTATTCATCTAGACGATTCAGGGAGTTTTGAAGGATGAAGCAATGACCAAAGGTAACTTATTGCCGGATGTAAAATAAAAAAGCCGGATCGTTTTTTACGACCCGGCCAGCTGGATGAGAACCAATATATTATTTAACCGAGTTGATCAGTTTGGTAAAAGTTTCAGGTTCATTCATTGCGATGTCAGCAAGAACTTTACGATCAAGGGTAATTCCTTTCAGAGTGAGTTTGTGCATGAATTCGGAATAGGTAAGTCCTTCAGCTCTTACTGCTGCGTTGATACGTGCAATCCAGAGAGTTCTGTATTCTCTCTTTTTGAGTTTACGACCAACATAACTGTAGGTAAGTCCTTTTTCAACAATATTTTTGGCAACGGTATAAACGTTTTTACGTTTACCGTAGAAGCCTTTGGCCTGTTTTAAAATTCGCTTTCTGCGAGCTCTTGAGGCTACGGCGTTTACTGAACGTGGCATATCTTAATATTAAAAATTTTTATAAATAATAAATACTGCTTATCTCAAACGCAGTAACCGCAATACGAAATCCCTGTTGGCCGGATGAACAACGCCATCTTTTCTCAGGCTTCTTTTGCGTTTAGTAGATTTTTTAGTTAAGATATGGCGCTTGTAGGCCTTTTGAAAGGTGATTTTTCCTGTGCCGGTTACCTTAAACCTTTTTTTGGCACTCGAATTTGTTTTAACCTTTGGCATGTTTGTTAGCCTTTTGAATGATACCCTGCTGGCGGAAACGCACTGGCGTCTCACTTATGGAGCCTTGTGGGAAATGGACTGCAACGGGGCAGTCTTAAAACGGAGCGCGAAGGTATAGGAAAATGCCGGGAATTCAAAAAGAAGCGGCATCAAAGGCTAATTATGAGCTACCCTTCTGCTTCGCCTTTTGCGGTTTCGGCGCGAAGATCACAAGCATTCTCTTCCCTTCCATTTTCGGCATACCCTCCAGCACGCCCACTTCTTTTAACCGGTCGGCAAATTTTAAAAGGAGAAGTTCTCCCCTCTCCTTAAACTGGATGGCGCGGCCTTTAAACTGAACATAGGCTTTAACCTTATTGCCATCTTTTAAAAACTTTTCGGCGTGTTTACTTTTGAAATCGAAATCATGATCATCGGTTCCTGGCGTAAAACGGATTTCTTTCACCTCGGAAACTTTGGCCTTGGCCTTCATTTCCTTCTCTTTTTTCTTCTTCTCGTAAAGAAACTTGTTATAGTCTATAATCCGGCAGACTGGCGGATCTGCTGTCGGGGAGATCTCGACAAGATCAAGTGCTTTATCCTGCGCCATTTTCAGCGCGTCCTGGATTGAGTAGACACCCACTTCAATATTCTCACCCACAAGCCTTACCTGTGGTACGCGAATCATCTGGTTGGTGCGGTGTTCCTGTTGTTGTTCTTTTCTGAATCTTGGATTAAAACTGCCCCTGGGGGGCCTGGGTGGAAATGCCATTTAGATTTATTAAGTGAGCAATCATTCGTTCGGTAATCCATTGGGGATAGCCGTTTAGAACGTGAATTTAAGATTATTTAAAGTTAGATGAGAAACGAGGTTTGCTCGCATCACCTTTTATTTATTACATTTTAATCAGGAAGAATCGTTTTAAGCCATATTTACTTCTTCCTTCACTCCCCTGCTGGAGATTTCAGCCTTCAAAGCCGAAATTACCGCATCAACCTCCTGCAGCCCCTGTTCCGGTTTTCCGTGTTCACGTAGAGTAACCTTACTTTCAACGATTTCTTTTTCACCCAGGATCATCATACAGGGAATCTTCATCAATTCGGCATCCCGGATCTTTTTACCAACTTTTTCACTCCTGTCATCAATTTCCGCGCGAATATCTGCTTTTTTGAGCGATTGAAGGATAGTTTGGGCATATGGCAAATACTTGTCACTGATCGGCAGAATCTTCACCTGAACCGGAGCAAGCCACAGAGGAAATCTTCCGGCGTAGTGCTCAAGCAGGAAACCGATAAACCTTTCGTGTGTACCAAGAGGTGCCCTGTGGATGATCAGTGGGGTTTCCTGCTGGTTCTGCTGATTGGTAAACGATAACTTAAACCGGCGGCCCTGAGCGAAATCTACCTGGTTGGTCGCGAGCGTGAATTCCCTTCCAATGGTACTGTAAATCTGGACATCAATCTTTGGACCATAAAAAGCAGCCTCATCCTGAACCTCAACATAAGGAGTGTTGGTCTTGATCAACACATCACGTACCAATGTCTCAGTCTCCTGCCAAAGTTCCGGCTCATCGATATATTTCTGACCCAGTTTGGCCGGATCGTGAAGCGACAGTCTCATGACATATTTCTCTATTCCAAAAATCTTGAAATAAGCGAGGTACAGCTCGTTTACGGCTTTAAACTCTTCATAGAACTGTTCCTTTGTACAATATATATGTGCATCGTTCATGTGAAGACAGCGTACTCGCATCAGTCCGAAAAGCTCTCCGCTCTGTTCATAGCGATAACAGGTTCCATATTCAGCCAGCCTGTAAGGCAGGTCCTTATAACTCTTCGGCTCGGCATCAAAGATTTTATGGTGATGCGGACAATTCATTGCCTTCAGGTAATATTTTACGCCTTCAAGCTCCATTGGCGGAAACATGCTATCCTGATAATAAGGAAGGTGTCCACTGGTCAGGTACAAACTTTCCTTGGCGATATGCGGGGTAACAACGCGTTTGTATCCGGCAGCTGATTCCCTTTCTTTGGCAAGTTTTTCCAGTTCCTCGATGATCACTCCGCCATTTGGCAACCACAATGGAAGGCCCGGCCCTACTTCATCATCAAAAGTAAAAATGCCCAGCTCTTTGCCCAGCTTGCGATGGTCGCGTTTTTTAGCTTCCTCCAGCAGTGCCAGGTATTCGTCAAGTTCTTTTTGCGCAGGAAATGACACCCCATAGATCCGGGTTAGCATTTGATTCTTTTCATCACCTTTCCAGTAAGCACCCGCCACATTGGTCAGTTTCATCGCTTTGATGATTCCTGTTGCCGGAATATGTGGTCCACGACAAAGATCTGTGAAGGAACCCTGGGAATAAAAGGTGATTTCACCGTCTTTTAGATTAGTCAGCAAGTCAAGTTTATACTCATCCCCTTTTTCGCCAAAATAGGCGAGCGCCTCATCTTTCGGCACCTCTTTTCTGAAAAATGAATTGTTCTGCCTCGCAAGTTCCAGCATCTTCACTTCAATCTTCCTGAGGTCTTCTTCGGCAATTGCCCGGCCACCCAAATCCATATCATAATAAAAACCCTTATCCACAGCAGGTCCTACCCAGAATTTTAC
>JBDTEB010000023.1:0-3499 GCA_039922795.1 Chitinophagaceae bacterium | reverse complement strand
CTTGATAAAAAATCGAGAGGGCTGAATAAATTCTTCTATCTCTTCAATGAATGGTTCCGGAAACGCAGCCTGAACTATACATTGAATGTCAAAAAATGTATACAGGGGACCAAGTACGTTTTGATATTGCTTGTCTGCCTGTTCATTGGAACCTTTCTCCTGTTTAAAAATAAACCAACCGGCTTTCTTCCTTCAGAAGATGAGGGAAGACTTATTGCCACGTTTGAATTGCCGGAAGCTGCTTCAACAACAAGAAGTCTGGAGGTTTTGGATAGTATGATGGCCATACTTAAGTCGACTCCGGGCATTAATCACTATGCCGCACTTGGAGGATTGAATGCCATCACCTTTGCGTCCAAATCAAACAGTGGTACCATCTTTACACAGCTGAAACCATGGGATGAGCGGACGGATAAATCACTGCAGCTCGATTCTCTTATTGCGACATTAAACAGGAAATTTTCTTCGATCCGCGGCGCCAATGTGCTGGTGATATCACCACCGGCGATACCCGGTCTGGGACAGTCGGGTGGTTTTACCTTCGAACTCCAGCAACGGGAAAGCACAGACGATATTACGGCTTTTGAAAAGGTTGTAAAAACCTTTGTCGATTCAGCAAACAAACGTCCGGAATTAAGCCGGGTGATCACCTTTTTTACGGCAAAAACTCCCGGCTACCAGGTGGATATCGACCGCGAAAAAGCGAAAAGACTGGGCATTTCCCTATCCGATGTGTATTCAACCATGCAAACCTTTCTTGGAAGCCGTTACGTAAACGATTTTACGCTGTACGGCAGAAATTTCAGGGTGGTGGCCCAGGCAGATACCGGATTCAGGAAAGACATTACCGATCTTACCGGATATTATGTCAGAAATAATGCAGGGCAGATGATACCTATGAGTACCATCATGACGTATAAAGTCACGGAGAGTGCACCGCTGATATCGCATTATAATCTCTTTAGAACGGCGGAAATTATTGGAGGGGCGTCGCCTGGCCACAGTAGTGGCGAAGCATTGGAAGTGTTGCAGCAAGTGGCCGCACAGGTTCTTCCTGAAGGATATGGATTTGAATTTTCGGGTTTGAGCCGGGAAGAGATCAGTGCGGGCAATAGTTCCACGTTGATCTTCGGATTATCCATCCTGTTCGTGTTCCTATTTCTTGCGGCGCTTTACGAGAGCTGGAGTGTTCCGTTTTCTGTACTGCTCGCCGTTCCGCTGGGTGCATTCGGAGCGATACTCACGTTGACGCTTATCCCAAGATTGAATAATAATATTTATGCGCAGATTGGTCTTATAACACTGATTGGACTTTCGGCGAAAAATGCCATTCTTATCGTAGAGTTTGCCAAGGAGAGGGTTGATGCCGGCATGCCGGTTATATCCGCTACGCTGGATGCGGTGAAGTTGAGGCTCAGGCCCATTTTGATGACTTCTATGGCTTTTATCCTGGGAGTACTTCCGCTTGCGCTGGCAACCGGTGCCGGTGGCCAGGCCAGAGCAACGATTGGCTGGACGGTACTCGGCGGAATGATTGCGGCTACGGCCCTCGCTATTTTTATTGTACCTGTACTGTTTGTGGCAATTACCCGGCTGGCTTATGGCAAAAAGAAACTGGAAGAAATGAGAATGAAAGGGCAGGAGAAGAGGGATGTTTAACACCAACGATATGCAACGCGAACTTACTTATATGCGGGAAGCCATCGAGCTTTCTAAAAAAGGACTCACCGGAACGGAAGGTGGCCCATTCGGCTGCGTAATCGTAAAAGATGACAAAGTGATTGGCAGGGGCTGGAACAGGGTTACCTCCATGTGTGACCCTACTGCTCATGCTGAAGTTGTTGCCATACGCGACGCATGCGCTAAATTGGGCAGTTTCCAACTCACCGGATGTGAAGTCTATACGTCCTGCGAACCCTGTCCGATGTGCATGGGTGCGCTTTACTGGGCAAGACCGGAAAAGGTTTTTTTTGCAAATACCCGCGAAGACGCTGCGGCGATCGGGTTTGACGATTCCATGATCTACGAGGAACTTAAATTCTCTCCAGAGGCCCGGCGTTTAAGTATGGAAAATATTGGAGCTCCAGAAGCGATCGAAGTATTCAAAGACTGGCATGCCATGGAGGAACGGAAACGGTACTAGGCGCTTTGCTCCGTCTTCATCATATTGGTGATCATTCCGTTGAAAATAAAATAATGAAACGGTAAAACGCTGTACCAGTATAATCTTCCCCACAAACCTCTGGGGCGGAAAGTAGCAGTCTGTTTAAAACATTTCTTTCCTTTTTCATCCGAGATCTTAAACTCCAGCCAGGCTTCGCCAGGCATCTTCATTTCAGCAAACAGCAGCAGCCGTCGGTTTTCTTTATCTGCAACCAGCACCCGCCAGAAATCCAGTGCATCGCCAGGATGAATCTGGTCCACATGAGTTCTTCCTCTTCTCAAACCCACACCACCGAAAGCCCGGTCGAGGAAGCCCCGCACTTTCCATAAAGTATTTCCATAATACCAGCCTTTCTCGCCACCTATACTCCAGATATTGGAAACCAGTTTGTCTACATCGCCTTTTACTTCCCTGGACTTAGTGTCTTTGAAACATCCAAACTCGGGCACCTTAATGTATTTCATGATGTCGACTCTTGTATGCGAGGAGCTGAAGGCATCCTTCCAACTGCTTAGTACCATGCGCTGATCAATCTTTTCAAAAGCAAGTTTCACTGCGGTTTTATAGGGAAGCAGGCTGATGTTAAGTTCCGATGCCAAATTATTCGGTCTGCAGATGACGTTGATCTTCATACTGTCTACCAGATTTACAGCAAGGGAATAGGAGGTAGACGTTATAAAATACAGCCAGTATGAAGATAGCCTTGGCGTCATCACGGGCACCATGATTATCTTGCGTTTGAGGTTGCGTACTTCAGCAAACTGTTTTAGCATATCCTTGTACGTTAGTATCTCGGTGCCTCCGATATCAAAATCCTTATCGTAATAGTCTTCTTTTAATAATACGCCGGTAAGAAACTCGATTACGTTCCTGATGGCAATGGGCTGGCATTTTGTGTTCAGCCATTTTGGTGCGATCATCACAGGCAGTTTTTCTACGAGGTCCCTGATGATTTCAAATGATGCGCTGCCTGATCCAACGATGATGCCTGCACGAAGGGCAGTAAGCGGTATGTTTCCACCCCGAAGAATTTTCTCCACTTCCAGGCGCGAGCTTAAGTGTTTCGATAAATGATCCTCATTTACAATGCCGGTCAGGAATATGACCTGGCGACATGTGGTTTTCCCGATCAGTTCAAGAAAACGGGTTGCACTTTTGGATTCTGCTTTGTCAAAATCCTTTCCGCCCCCGTCCATGCTATGGACAAGGTAGTAGGCGGCATCGATATCTTCCGGAAATCTATCTTTTTCGGTGGGAACGAGCAGATCAAGTTCAACAATCGACAAATGTTCATTGCTATGTTGGCCTTCAAAACGGTCTTTGTTTCTGACAGCA
>JBDTEB010000022.1:0-5991 GCA_039922795.1 Chitinophagaceae bacterium | reverse complement strand
AGTAAACTGCGGTTAAACCGATCACCTCTCTTGTATGTTTGCTTACCGCGGTCAGTGATTTTACCCTTGTTCCATCTGAGTCTGCTGCGGAAATTTTATGTTCCAGCAGCAAGGTCAGTTTGCCGTTGCTTAGATATTGCATCAACATCGACTGCAACACAGCAAGCGATACCCTTGGTTCATGACTGAGTTGCGATACCACTGCGTCACCCGGGTTTAAATATTTCTCGGCCCTTGCCGCTGCTGTAAGGGGGTAATTATTGCGATAGTAGTCCCGCACACTGGTGCGGTACGTTCGATATAACGCCGTCGATCCATGTGTTTCAATCCACGGATGTTCGTCGGGTGGAACACCCTGTTGCGTAAGCTGACCGCCGATCCAGTCCGTTTCTTCCGTCATGATTACGGAAAGGTTGTTCTGCAGGGCGGCGATTGCGGCGGCGCAGCCGCCTACGCCACCTCCGGCAATTACCAGGTCAGCTTTTAATTCTTTGTAATTTTTATTGTTGAATGTATCATGCCCGGTCCTGGATGCAAATGCCGGTGCAAATCCTGAGATCAGTGACCCTGTTCCAAGGCCGGTGAGTGACATAAATTCTTTTCTATCCATGAATATTGGTTCAGGTTAATAGCCTCAAATGCAGAATTAATCGTTGGTATTTATTGTTCCATGAATTTGGATTTATATCCATTCAACCCATAAAATAAAATATACAGGTAACAAAGCAAGGGCAATATAAAGGCGATATTCCAGGCATAATGATCTTTCAAAGCCCCTTGCGCAAAGGAAACAATGGCCCCGCCTGCGATAGCCGTCGATAACAATCCGGAGGCCCGGGTGGTAAAACTTTTTAATCCGCTTACCGATAACGAAAATATAGTGGCAAACATGATCGAATTGCACAAACCGACGGCGATCATGCTCCACACAGCCGTGCTTCCCGCGCTGTTAATAGATATCAGAATAAGTACCACTGCCATAACCGCACACCAGCTTAAAACCACAGGCGGTTTGATCACCTTAAGCAGATAGGACCCGATCAAACGGCCAACCAGCATGCTTCCCCAGTAAAAGGCCACATACGAATTGGCGTCATTGACGCTGATCTGCAAGGTATCTGAAATGTAGTTGGTGAGGTAAGTGCCGATGGATACCTCGGCGCCAACATACATGAATATGCCAATTATGCCAAAGTTCAGATTGCGAAATGAAAACACGCTGCCCTCGCTTCTGGCAGCAGTGCCCGTGGTATCGGTAGAAGAGCTGATAACGGGTAGGGATAGGTTGTAAACGATCACGGCAATGATGATCAACAGTGCGGCGATGCCAAGATAGGGAAACCTCACTGCCTCACTGGGCGCATCCGATGTTTGCAACCGCGATAAAATAAAATAAGCCCCGAATACCGGGGCAACGGTAGTGCCGATAGATCCAACTCCCTGTATAAGGGTTAATCGCGATGAGGCGGTTTTCGCAGGACCTAAAACAGTGATATACGGATTTGCCGCTACCTGTAACAAGACTATTCCGATCGCTACCACAAACAGCGCAGCCAAAAATAAATTGTACTGATGCCACACCGAAGCCGGGTAAAATAACAATGCACCGATAGCGGCAACGGAAAATCCCAGTACCATTCCATTTTTGAAGCCAATCCGCTCCACAATCTTTCCTGCGGGAATGGACATGATGCCATAGGTAAGAAAAAAATACACCTGCACCAGGGAGGATTGCGAATAATTTAATGTAAATCCTTTTTTAAAGAAAGGTACCAGTGTGTCGTTCATGCAGGTAATGAAACCCATCATGAAATATAACACGGCCAGAGAAATAAGGGCAGGGGTGTAGTTGCCTTTATTATTATCCGTTAACGCGGCGTTTACTGGTTGCTGTGATGAAACGATGGCCATATTGATGTGACGCTTTTAATTTTTGCAATTCAGGCCAGGCTCAAATCTGTTCGGCCGCCCTTCTGAAGAAAACATTATTCCTGGCTATCAAACAGGCTCCCATTACCCCCGCTCTTTCGCCCAGCTTCGACATCTTCAATTTTGTGTCGTTGTTAACCAGGCTGAGTGAGTATTTATTCAACGCACTTTTTACTGGCAACCTCACCAGGTCACCGGTTTGTGCCAGGGTTCCCCCTAATATCACCAGCTCGGGGTTGAATATATTGATCAATACCGCCAGTCCCTTTCCTATCTTCTCACCCATGTTCGCAATTAATTCAATAGATAACATATCATCATTGCGTGCGGCATCTATGATGTCCTGCAAGGTTATGTTATCCAGGTTGCCCGTATCGCTTACCAGCTGCGATGAAAATCCGGACTGGATCTTTTCTTTAAACAATCGGATCAATGCATTGCCGGAGGCTTCCGTTTCAAGACAGCCTTTCTTTCCACAATGACATAGAATTTCATTGTTAAAAAAAGGAATGTGCCCAAACTCCCCGCTAAATCCGGATTTTCCATAATACACTTTTCCATCTACCAGGATACCAAGACCTATTCCATAATCCATATTGACAAACAGCACATTTTTTTCGTTGGCGACTACGCCAAAATTAAATTCTCCGAAAGCCATAGCCCTCGAATCATTCTCGATAAAAACTTTTATGCCCAACCGGTTTTCCATGGTGGCGGCAAGCGGCTCTTCATTAAAATTAAAAAAACTGTAGCTGTAGCCACTTGCATGATTTATCCGTCCCGTCAGGTTTACACCAATGCCCAGGATCTTTTCCCGCTTAACCAATAAATTTGAAATAAAGGTTTCGATCACGGAAATCAGTTGATCAAATGCCTCCCGGGTATTTTCAAATGTGTAGTCTATATCCTCTTGAACAGTGACGAGGTGCTTCTTAAAATCCAGCAGGCCTATATTTATGGTATATCTTTTTATCGCCACGCCTACAAAGAAACCCGCGTCAGAAACAAGTCCGTAAATACTGGCCCGGCGACCACCGGTGGAATCAACCTTTCCGTAGTCTTTAATCAGTTTATCGTCTATCAGTTCGTTTACAAGCGTAATGATCTTGGGTGTGCTGCTACTTAATTCCTTACTCAATTCTGCTATGGTAGCATGTTTGGCAGCATCAAGCTGAGTGATGATGGCCCTTTTCAGCGATTTATTTTTAGAAGCCACCCCGGAGGCATTCTCATCCAGAAAAACCTCCCATAGAGATTGATGCATGTCTTTTACAAAATGTCAATGAATTTATAACAAAACAAAGAATAAAAGGAACAACTAATTAATTTTTTTAAAAAAGTTTTGACAGTTAATTAAAAAATTTTAAGTTTAGGCATTACTTTCTCCCATTCAAATAAAATGAACAGCGATCTCCAGACTGGTCCGATTGACTCTAAACCCGCATCCATACTGGAAGCGTACGCCAGTTTATACAAGAATGAGTTATTGAATAATATCCTTCCATTTTGGCTGCACAACAGCAGGGACAACATAAATGGCGGTTACTTCTCCTGTCTCACGAGAGAGGGGAAGGTTTTTGACACCGACAAGTTCATGTGGCTGCAGGGAAGAGCCGTCTGGTGCTTCAGCTTTATGTACAACCAGGTAGAAAAGAAACCGGAGTGGCTGGAAATGGCCCTACACGGCGCCGATTACATGGAAAAATACGGGAGAGATGACCATGGCGACTGGTATTTTTCGCTGGCGGCAGATGGCAGACCACTGATGCAGCCGTATAATATTTTCAGCGATTGCTTTGCCACGATGGCTTTCGCCTCGCTGGATAAAGCGATCCCTGATGACCGTTATAAAAAGATAGCCATCGATACTTTTGATAAAATTCTTCAACGTCAGCACAATTGGAAGGGAAAGTACAACAAGGCCTTTCCAGGTACCCGTCAGCTGAAGAATTTTAGTCTGCCCATGATCCTTTGCAACCTGTCCATCGAACTGGAACACCTGCTGGGCACTGAAAGGGTAAATGAATTTATTCCCGCCGTGGTGCATGAAGTGATGGATGTTTTCTACCAGCCCGACCTCGGGCTCATCCTGGAAAATGTTTATGAAGACGGAAGCTTCTGTGATTCTTTTGAAGGGAGAACCGTTAACCCCGGCCATGCCATAGAAGCCATGTGGTTTATTATGGATCTCGGGAAGAGAATTGGCGATGATGCGCTGATTAAAAAGGCCGTAAAGATCATGCTGGATACGCTGGAGTACGGGTGGGACAAGGAGTATGGCGGCATTTTTTATTTCCTGGATATTAAAGGACATCCACCGCAGCAACTGGAATGGGATCAGAAACTATGGTGGGTGCATGTGGAGGCACTGGTGGCGCTGGCAAAAGGGTATCGATATACCGGGGATGAGCGCTGTCTCCAGTGGTTTGAAAAAGTGCATGACTATAGCTGGAAACATTTTAAAGATACCGAATATCCTGAGTGGTACGGCTACCTGAACAGGCGTGGCGAAGTGCTGCTGTCATTAAAAGGCGGCAAGTGGAAAGGATGCTTTCACGTGCCGAGAGGGATGTACCAGGTATGGAAAGCGATGGTGTTTGAATAGTATAATATTGAACAATCGTGCTGCCACGAAAAAATAGTTTTGCCTCGTTTAAAATTTGAATTTTACATTACATATTGCTCAGCCGACTGCTGAACGTCAACCAAAACCAACACAATGAGAAGTCTTCTCTTCCTGCTCGCGCTGTCCATTTTCGGACTGGTGGCATCGGCGCAAACCACCCGCATAACGGGAAAGGTTACCAATGAAAGCGGCACCCCTCTGGCAGGCGCCTCCGTGATTGTAAAAGGCAAAACCAGTGGCGTGGCAACAAATGCTGCAGGAGAATTTACCATCAACATCCCCCTGGGCTCAACGCTTCGCATAACAAGTATCGGTTATGCCCCACAGGAAATAATCGCAGGCAGTTCCAGTGTTACCACGATTTTAAAACCCGATGAAACGCAGTTATCTGATGTGGTAGTAGTGGGTTATGGCACGCAAAGCAAGGCGGCTGTGACCGGTTCCATCGTAACAATAAAAAATGAGGTGCTTACCCGGAGACAGGTAGCCAGCACCAGTAATCTGCTTCAGGGATTGGCCACTGGTGTAACCGTTCAGCAACAAAGCGGTAAACCGGGTTCAGACGGCGCATCGATAAGAATCCGGGGCACCAGCAGCATGTTTGCCGGATCAGATCCCCTGATCATTATCGACGGCGTGGTGTCTACCCTGGACAATATTGATCCCAATGCGATTGAAAGCATTACCGTTTTGAAAGATGCCGCATCCACGGCAATATATGGTTCGCGTGCAGGTAACGGCGTTATCCTGGTACGCACCAAACGAGCCACGGGAAACGGTCTTAAAGTAAGCTACAATGGTTTCGTATCCAAACAGAAAGCAACAGCCATCCCCAAGCGCACTACCGCCATCGAACACATGCAGCTGAGTAATATCGCCGAGCAAAATCGTACGGGTAACCCTGCCTCTTTTTTATATTCACCCGCACTGATCGATAAATATAAAACCACCGCGCCTAACAATCTGGATGTAATCGATACCGACTGGCTGGGTCTGCTGCTTACCAATAACGGACTGTTAGAAAATCATAATGTTCAAATAGTTACGGGTGGAGAAAGAGTAAATGTTTTTGCTTCGGTAAGTTACCTGAAGCAGCAGGGGCTTATACAAAACAATAGTTATGAAAAATACGATGTTCGCTTTAATCCTGATTTTAAGATCACCGACAAGCTTACCGTGAACGGTGTATTCAACTATAACAACAGCAAAATTATCAATCCATCTACCGGGTCAGCTGAATTTATTATTCGCCAGGCCATTGGTTTACCCGCCCTCGGCGCCGGTAAATTCGGCGATGGCATGTATGGTACGGCAGGACAAACAAACAACCGAAACCCGCTGGCGCAAGCGGAAGCCGCGGGAACGACCGTAAGAAACGAAAACACTTTTCTTACCAAAGCCGGGTTGACCTACAAGCCTATCAAAAATATTGAAAT
>JBDTEB010000021.1:0-4015 GCA_039922795.1 Chitinophagaceae bacterium | reverse complement strand
CAACAAGAAAGAAGCCATTCTCTAAAACCAGGGCTTCAGCCCCAATAAGCGATACTTCGTCTTCGCGATGAATAGCGGTTATGCTTACCTGTGAGTTAATGCCTGTTTTGATGACCCTGCTCTTCATCGTCAATGCGTCAAAAAGAAGCAGTTTGCCCGCAAGTACTTCGGGGTTTCCGGTGATATATTTTATGGCTTCGTTTGCCTGCATACATCCAATAATGCCTGCCAGTGTGGGTATCACGCCAGCTTCCGCGCAGTTTGGGATTTGTAAACCATCGATCTCCGGAAAAAGATCGCGATAATTGGGTGACCTGCTGCCATCTGCGTTTAAATAGTTCCATACGCTTACCTGTCCTTCGAACTGGTAGATCGCTCCATATACCAGCACCTTGTCTGAAAGAACAGCCGCATCATTTAACAGGTAGCGGGAATCAAAATTGTCGGTGCAGTCAATGATCAAATCGTAAGCGGCGACGAGGTTTAAAACATTATTTGCAGACACTTTCTCCAAATGTTTGTTGATCGTGACCAGCGGATTTTGTTTCTGCAATTTGCCTGCTGCCACATCAACCTTTAGCAGGCCCTCATCCTGGCTGTCATACAAGATCTGCCGATGCAGATTCGAAACGGAAACGCGGTCAAAATCGGCAAGTCCAATAGTGCCGATCCCTGCGGCAACAAGGTACTGAGCGGCCGGACAACCCAGGCCGCCCATTCCCACGATCAATATTTTCGCCTGCGCGAGCTTGTCCTGTCCCTCCCTGCCAAAACCCGGCAACGCGATCTGGCACCTGTATCGCAACAGGTCAATTGTTTCCTTCATGATGACCCTGATTTTGTGCGAGAAGCAGTTTAGTGGCCAGATCTTTTTCTTCCGGCGTATTTACATTCATCAGTTCGCTGGCATGGGTTGCCTGCAACAAACTAACGACACTATGCTGTAAAACCTTTTTCGGGCAGGAATAACCTCTTGACAGAAAGGACAACAATACCGGGTAACTTTTTGGTTCCCAGATCGCTATCAGGGGTTCCGGTTTGCCGGATTGCGGTTGTGCATAGGCGGTAGCGACGGATTTCCTCACCCGATTTGCGACCAGGTATTCAATGGTTTTTCCGGTAAGCAAAGGAAGGTCGGAGGCCAGCACCAGCCACGCTGAATCCGGGTATTCTCTGAAGGCTGAAAGAATGGCCCCGTAAGGTCCAAGACCTGTAAAGCTGTCCGGGATGGATTTGTAGCCCCCCACTATGTCAGACTGCTGATCCTCCCGGCAGGAAATATATACTTCGGCGCAATATTTTTTCAGTTCGTCTGCGAGATGATACCGCTGTTCTTTGCCATGCCATGTCAAACCGGTTTTGTCGAGCCCCATGCGCTGACTTTTCCCTCCCGCCAGAACAAGACCGAACAGTGGCGGTCGTGACTGTTGAATTTCTTGCCGGAAAAAATTAATGACGCCTTCGTGGTCGTTGATGGATAGTATGGCGGTTTGGTTTGCGCCTGCGTTTGACCTGCCCCTTTCCTGCTCGTAAGACTGTTCTTCCCTGGAAGCGATTGCGCGCGCTTTTGCCGCCAGCGATTCCTGTACAAAATCAAAAGGTTCGGTCACTCCATCCGCAAGCAGCACCAGCTTGATATTATTCAAGCCCGGCATTCGTTTTTCCAGTGATGACTTTTTTTTCTCATCAATAACGATCACCTGGTTGGCTGCCGCATGGTGATTGCCATTCACCAGTATCAGATCGGCCTGGGTAAACCACTCCTGCATGTTAATGTCGCTAATTGTGTTCAGTCGAAACTCGGTGTAACTGATCTGGTTGCTGTATTCCATGATGGCGCCATCTTTCAGCATGCTCGGAGCCATCAATGGCTCTTCACTTTTGTGATGATGTGTATCTATATAAGCACAATTGATCTCCTTTGAAAAAGCAGCAATCAGCACCGAAGCCAGTGCTTTGATATTATCACAGTTTGTTCCGGTAAACGACCATTCATTCCTTCCAAAATTTCCATTGGCTGGATGAGTGAGTTTTGCATGTTTATTTTTCTGTTCAGGCATAAAAATAATTTAAATTAAACCGGCCCCGATAAATGGCCAGGCGCGGTAAACCTCTCCCTTTCGAAAAATATTTTTATCTGCTGGCAATTCAATAAATGCATTGGCATCTGCCAGGCTTGCAAAATCGCCGGAATTATTATTCCCGGCATCCGATGCATTTAGTAGTCCGGTTGTGCTACTCGAAACCCTTGCCGTTAAAAAATATTGCAGGGATGGTTCGAACTTTATATCTTCTTCAAGTACGGCATACAGTACCGGTGTTTGCAAACCGATTGATCGCTCCAGCCAGGGGATAAGGTATCGGTGCAGGCAAAGAAAAGTAGCCACAGGGTTTCCCGGGAAAGCAAATACCAGCGGACCCTTTTCATGTTTTCCAAACCAGAAAGGTTTGCCTGGTTTCTGCTTTACTTTATAAATCAGTTGTTCCACACCCAGCTGTATTAATGCCGATGGAACCAGGTCGAATTTCCCCATGGATACTCCTCCTGAAATGATGATCAGGTCAAAATTATTTAAAGCGTCGCCAAGCGAAGAAGTGGTCGCTTCCCTATCATCGGGAATATGAAGCAGGCTGGCGACAATGCCATAATGAAAGAGGATTGATTTAACGGCATAATTATTCGATCGTCTAACCTGGTAGGGCTTTGGCTGATCATCCACATCCACCAGTTCATCCCCCGAAGAAATAATGATAACCGAGGGCAGTTTAGATACGGTAAGTGTGGACTTGCCGATGGATGCTGCGATGCTGATGATGGCTGGCGTAATCAGTTGACTGGAAGAGGCCACCTGGTCAGATTTTTTTTTATCCATGCCCCGGGAATGAATATTCTGGCCTTTTTTGATATTGTCTGCCTGGATCAGTGCCATGCCATTTTCCATTAAAAGATCTTCATAGCGTATGATGGTGTCCGTGGTAGCTGGAAGAACGGCGCCGGTCATAATCTCGATACATTCTGCCGGCTCGGAGATATCGATGGGTTTTTCACCCGCAGCCTGTATCCCCTTAATGGTAAAGTGCCTGTTGCCGGAAAGGAATGAATCAAAATTTATGGCGATGCCATCCATCATTACGCGGTTGTACGGCGGCAGATCCCGGTCAGCAAAGAGAGGTTCTGCCAGCACGCGGCCAGTAGCGGTTTCAAAGGGCAGATCTTCCGTTCCAAAATGTCGGGAGGTCTCCAGAATGATTTTTTCTGCTTCCTGAACACTGATCATTTCTTATGATTTTATCAGCCACCGATCGTTGCCATGGATTCGTGAACCGGGTTTAAAACATCTCGTTGATTTTCTGCTTCCCATCCATCGATGGCACGATGGGAAAGCACCCTGCGGATTTCATGCATCAACTCTTCATCTGTTTTCCCCAACCTCATCAGGTCTCGCACATTAAAGTTTCCATTGTCATACAGGCAGGTTTTCATTCCCCCCTGCGGTGTGATCCTTAAACGATTACACGTGCCGCAAAAGGTTCTGCTGTATGCGGCGATTATGCCTACCGTGCCTTTGAATCCCGGGATCTGGTAATTGTATGAAGTGGAAAATTCCGGGTCGGGAATCTTGGTGATGTCCGGAAAGCTTTCCCGGATATGTTGCAATATTTGATAATGATTCCAGTAATGATCGACCTTATGCGTTTCGCCACCGTTAAAAGGCATCTCCTCAATAAAACGAACATTGACAGGTGTGGATCTTGCCAGTTCCACAAGCGGAATAATATCCTGGATATTTCTATCCTGCATTACCACCGCGTTGATCTTTAATTCAATGCCGTGACTGAGCACCGCGTTAAAGGTTTCCATCACTTTCGGCAATTCATCACGACGGGTAATGGAAAAGAAACGTTCGCGATCAAGTGTATCGAGGCTAAGATTTATTGACCTGATCCCCAGCTTTTTTAATTCTGGTACATATGGCGCGGTAAGAACTCCATTGGTCGTAAGATTAATCTGGGA
>JBDTEB010000020.1:0-2675 GCA_039922795.1 Chitinophagaceae bacterium | reverse complement strand
TTCTATCCAAACCCTCTGCCGGCAGGCTTTTATTCGAAAAAAGGATGCAGCACAGGTATTTCCTCCTGCACTTCAGCTTTCACCGAAGGATAAAGAGAAGCCAGTTGAAAAATGTCTTTATTGAATAATGCAAATGCATGATCCCACTCTTTTGCTTCTTCAGCAGAATAGGAGTACAGGCCTTTGAGGTTTTGCGTTCCTCTGGCGTTACATTCAACCATTTGCTGCATCACCTCCGGCACCGTATTTCTATTGGAAAGTGTCGGAAAGATCGATGGCAATACTACCGCCCAATCTTTGAGCCCGGTAAAATCCATCCGCCTGAAAACGCCCATCAACGTAATCCAGGAGCCGGCATCATATCGAAAAGATTTATCTGCGTCTTCCATACTTATCCTTCCTTGTGCCATAAGCTGAAAAAGTTCCCGATAGACCGCATACATCAGCCTGTTGGTAATAAAGCCCCGGATATCTTTTTTTAATAAGGTTGGTTCTTTACCCCAGTGATGCGCAATGTTGAAGATCCATTCCGCATATTCCAGATAGGTTTTATCGCCGCAGGTAATTTCCATAAACCTGGTTGCGTAAGCGGGCTCGGCCCAATGTATCCCAAGAAAACGTTCGGGGTTGGGCACCAGCTCCTGCAACGTTGTGATGGCAATGGCCGATGTATTTGTGGCGATAATGGTACTGGAACTAACTATGCTCGTTATTTTTTGATAGATATCGGCTTTGATGCGGATGTCTTCGATCACACATTCAAAAACGATCTGGCAATTTTGCAGTCGTTTAAAGTCTTCCGAAATTTCGACATTTGATGCTAGTCCGGAGGGATCTTCGATCAGTCCGGCATCGTGACAGTGATTAAGTTGATCAATGATCTTTGTACTGGCCATTTCAAGATCCGATGCAAGCGGTGCAATGGCTTTTACCTTATGACCAGCCATCAATAAAGTCACGATGATGCTGCTGCCCATCAATCCCAGGCCAACCACACCTACTTCAATATTGGCAAGTTGTGCTTTATTGGTCATGTCACTCCGGGAGTTTAACAATGCAATCAATCTCCACCTTTATTCCTTCGGCTAAAACGGACTGAACGGTTGTACGGGCAGGCCTGACGCCGGTAAAGTAAGTCGCATAAACTTTATTGTATCGATCGAAATCCTTTATATCGGTGAGATGAGCAGTGCATTTGACCACGTCATCCATAGTGGCACCGGCAGCGATAATAATTGATTTGATATTATCCAGAGTACGCGATGTTTCTTCCTCGATGGTGCCCAAAACAAATGCTGATGTTTTGAAATCAACGGAAGCCTGACCGCTTACGAAAAGAAATCCGCCCACGGCTACACCGTCAGAATAGGCACCCGTCTCAAATCCAGCCTTACGCTCCGGATGATTTATTTTAGTTTTTGACATTATACGAGAATATGATTTAGAGGATTGGTGCAATTTTTTGGCCTCGGTCAAAAGTAGGTGCCCACCTGCTGAAATTCTGTTACTTTTCTGTGTAATTATAATACTATCTTACTGGCTGTTCAGGGTGGTAAATTAGTATCAGTTTTTAACCGAAATTACCAGCCAGCATAAGGCAAAGACATGAAACCGATCGAACAACGTTTACCGCAGGAATTTGATAAATCGTTTATCGTATTCAGGGAAACCGGCAAAAGTTTCCCCTGTCCCTGGCACTTTCATCCGGAATATGAACTGGTACTTATTACCAGCAGTACGGGCAGGAGGATGGTGGGTGACCACATCGGTTACTTCGATAAAGACGACCTGGTTTTTATGGGTCCTAAACTGCCGCATGTCTGGATGAATGATGCGGAGTATGCCACTGGCGAAGCGGATAAACCGGCAGACGGAATCGTAGTGCAGTTCGTGGAAAGTTTTCTCGGGGATAAATTCTTTTCCATTCCCGAAATGGAAAGTTTTAAAAAAGTGCTGCAGTTGTCCAACTATGGAATGGTGATAAAAGGAAAGACGAGAGCAAAGATAAATGTGATGATGAAAAAGATGCTTGATCTGAACGGCCTGAAAAGACTCTCCGCACTCTTTAGTATTTTTGAGTTACTGGCCTCTACACATGAATATGAATTGCTCGCCAGTCCCGGCTTTGTACAAAATACGCAGCTCCAGTTTTCGGATCGCTTCAGCAAGGTAACGGAATACATCATGCGCAATTTTGACAGCGATATTACCTTGCCTGGCGCGGCCGCTGTGTCCAATATGGCAGTTACCACTTTCTGTAATTTCTTTAAAGAGCACTATCGGGTCACTTTTGTTGAATACCTGAATACTGTACGCACCGGCTATGCCTGTAAATTACTGGCCGATCAAAATAAAAATGTAGTAGAGATCGCTTACGAAAGCGGGTACAATAACCTGGCAAATTTCAACCGCCAGTTTAAGAAATTCAAGCACATGACGCCGACCGAATACAGAAGGACGATCAACCTGTAATTATATCCGATTATGACCCAGATAAGTATTGCCCCATCACCCCAAACTTATATCGGATGGGGAGCACTGGACAAATTGCCAGAATGCATAAAAAAATTCGGCGACAGGGTGCTCCTGGTTGCAGATCCCTTCCTGTTGAAAATTGGCGTTGTTGACAGGGTTGTTGCTGCGATTAAAACAAATGAATATCACTACGATCTGTA
>JBDTEB010000019.1:0-7095 GCA_039922795.1 Chitinophagaceae bacterium | reverse complement strand
CAGGCTCCCGGGATACAAATCACCGGAACCGGTTAAGGGAACCGTGGTGTTAAATAGTGAAGATTCGGCTAATCGTAACCGTTATTTCCAGGGTTTTCATAACGTAAAAATATTTTCCGATTCACTGCAGGCTGTCAGTGATTCATTATTTTATTCAGGAGCCGATTCCATTTTCAGACTATTTAAGGATCCCATTGTTTGGGCTGCAAAAAACCAGGTCACCGGTGACACCATTTTTCTTTTTACAAGGAACAGGAAACCCGAAAGGATCTATGTATTCGAGAATGGGATGGTAATCAACAAATCCTCTGAAGGCATGTACAACCAGATAAAAGGAAATAGCCTTAATGGATATTTTGTAGACGGAAACATTGACTATATGCGGGCCAAAGGTTCCGCTGAGAGTGTTTACTATGCGCAGGATGAGTCGGGTGCTTATGTTGGAATGAATAGTGCCAACGCAGATATTATCGATATGTACTTCGTAGAGAAAGAATTGAAAAAAGTCGTTTTCAGAAGTTCTGTGACTGGTGTTTTTGGCCCCATCAGCCAGGTGGCAGATGATAAGAAGATCCTCCGCAATTTCAGATGGCTGGATGGAAAAAGGCCAAAGACAAAATTTGAACTTTTTGGCGGCTAGCCAATGCTCAAAACTTCGCTACGTCCTCGTAATTATTTGTTAAATGGAGATCGTGCTGCAGGCCGATGCTTTTATTTGCATTCCAAATGAAAAAATTCCAGGCATGAAAAAGTATCTTTTTGTTCTTGCAATCATCTGCGCAATCTCATCTGTTGAAACGCTCTCGGCGCAAGATTATAAAATGGCTATCGGTCTGAGATTAAGTAACTCTTCTCCTACTTTAAACAATTCCGTAACAGGAAAATATTTTTTGAATCCAGAGTCTGCTATCGAAGGAATTTTATCTTTCGGAAGCAGGTTTGCATTGGGTGCGTTGTATGAAAAACATAAAGGTATCAATGTGCCTGGTCTTCGTTATTTCTACGGTGTCGGAGCTTATGTGGGGATTGACGGAGGACGCGGATACGTCGGTCCTACAGGCATTCTGGGTCTCGATTACAAGTTTGAAGGACTTCCCTTGAATCTCTCTCTCGACTGGAAACCTGAACTCGATATTATTCCTCGCATCGCTTTCATCCCGGATGCGTTCGGACTCTCCGCTAGATTTACGCTAAACCAGTTTTAAAGTGATCGTCTTTTAACAACACCCTGAACGCTTGATTTTATTTTTCTTCTTTGGAATGGCTGCGTCTCTAATGAAAAAACAGATATCCCATTAAAATCGCCGTCACTATCCCCACCAGGTCCGCCAGCAGCATTACGGGAATCGCGTAGCGGGTATTCTTTACCGATACCGCACCAAAGTACACCGCAACCACATAAAAAGTGGTGTCATTCGTCCCCTGGAAAATACTCGATAGCCGCCCTACAAACGAATCTGCGCCATAGGTAGTCATCGCATCAACCATCAGTCCCCTGGCGCCGCTTCCACTTAGCGGTTTCATCAGAGCCGTAGGTAAAGAAGGAATAAAATCAGTGTTTACGCCTATCGCTGAAAAGAAGCTTTCCGCGCCGCCCAGCAGGTATCCGAATACTCCTGAATTTCTCAATACACTTATTGCGATCAGCATGGCCACGAGGTAGGGAATGATCCTGATCGCCACCTCGAATCCGCCTTTGGCGCCTTCGACAAAACTCTCAAAAACATTTACTTTTTTCCTTAAAGCACCAAGAAGGAATGCAAAGAAAATTAATAATATGAGGCCATTGCTTAGCAGGATGGAAAAGTGCTGTAACTCCTGCTGCTGCATGGTTTTCAGATAAACGACCAGCGCAGAAATGCCTATCGACAATCCCCCCACCCACGCAAGAATCACCGGTTGAAAAAGCTTGATTTTCTGACGCACAGATACGGCTATCAGTGAAGCCAGCGTAGCCACAAAGGTTACGATCATACAGGGAATGAAAATGTCGGTGGGATTGGCGGAGGGTGGCTTCACAGAAGCCCGGATGGCGATAACACTAATGGGGATAAGTGTTAATCCGCTGGCATGCAGGGCCAGGAACATAATCTGCGCATTGCTGGCGACGTCCTTGTTCGGATTAAGTTCTTGCAGACTATCCATCGCTTTTAATCCGAAAGGGGTGGCGGCATTGTCCAGCCCGAGCAGGTTGGCAGAAAAATTCATCATCATGTGCCCAACAGCAGGATGATTCCTCGGCACCTCAGGGAAAAGTTTTGAAAAGAACGGACCGACGATCCGCGAAAGGAAATTTATGGCACCGGCTTTCTCGCCTATCCTCATAAAACCGAGAAACAAAGACATCACACCCACCAGCTTTAGGGATATCTCAAAACCGTCGTTGGAAGACTTGAATATGCCCTCCACCAGCACGCGAAAGATCTCCTGGTCGCCAAAAAAAGCCCATTTGATAAATGCGATCACAAAGGCCACAAGGAAGAAGGCCATCCAGATATAATTCAATGCCATCCGCTAAAAATTGGGTTAGGCGCTGAAGATACAGGAAGTTGCCGAATCCAATCTGCAAAACAGACCCCTCAAATCTCTATATTTGCGCGGATTTTTGGAAAGGATGAAGCCGGAGAGAACGATCTCTTACTATCTATCTGGACGCTTTTCCTTTTCCCTGAAAAAACAAAAAATGTATTTACATGGCGTTAAAAGCTGGAATTGTCGGGTTACCAAATGTGGGTAAGTCAACCTTATTTAATGCAGTGAGCATAAGTGCAAAGGCTCAGGCGAGCAATTATCGTTTTTGTACCATTGAACCAAACGTCGGACTGGTAGATGTTCCTGATGAAAGGATATCAAAGCTTGCTGAACTGGTTCAACCGGATCGGACAGTTCCCACCCAGATAGAGATTGTGGATATCGCCGGTCTTGTCCGTGGCGCAAGCAAGGGTGAAGGCTTGGGAAATAAATTCCTGGCTAACATCCGGGAAGTTGACGCCATCGTTCATGTGATCAGGTGTTTTGAAGATGAGAACATACTGAGAGAAGAAGGTGCCATTAATCCCATTTCCGACAAAGAGATCATCGACACGGAACTTCAGCTGAAAGACCTTGACGGGGTAGAAAGGAAACTGTCCAAGAATGAAAAGATGGTGAAAACAGGCGATGCCAGAATGAAGGCCGAGTATGAAGTGCTGAAAAGATGCAGGGAACAACTCAGCCAGGGCAAAAACATCCGCGAATTAAATCTGGATAAGGAAGAACGTAACGCCATTGCAGACCTTTTTCTGCTTACCGAAAAACCGGTGCTTTATGTCGCTAACGTAGATGAACCTTCAATGCATACCGGCAACAAATTTTCTGATGCCCTGAAAGCTTCAGTAGCCGGAGAAAATGCGCATGTGATCATCATGAATAACTCCATTGAAGCCCAGATTGCAGAACTAGACAATGCCGATGACAAGGCACTTTTCATGGATGAATACAGCATGACAGAACCCGCGCTCAACAAACTCATCCGTACCGCTTACGACCTGTTGAAACTGTTTACTTACTTTACGGCTGGTGTGCAGGAAGTGCGTGCGTGGACCATCCACCAGGGATGGAAGGCACCACAAGCGGCCAGTGTCATCCACACGGATTTTGAAAAAGGTTTCATAAAAGCTGAAGTGATTGCCTATGATGACTTTTTGAAATATAAATCTGAAGCCGCCTGTCGCGAAAACGGAAAACTTCGGATCGAAGGCAAAGAATATATTGTGAAAGACGGAGATGTCATGCACTTCAGATTTAATGTGTAGAGGGTGAGAATCAAGTGTTGTTGAGGGAGAAAATTTTCGTATCTATAATCAGCCATCAATTTTCTTCGCTTGAAAATTGATGGCTGATTATTGAATATTTTCGCCTACTCCCCTGACATGCTCCTCTTGCCACGAAGGTGACAAACACTAAACTTTTTCTCCTACCCCCGAAGGTGCACCCGCCCTTCCTACTGCGGACGAAGTACCCCGTCTATTTTATGCACCACTCCATTAATCGCATTCCTGTCTGCGGTGGTAATACTATAGAGGGCTGTACCATTGCCCGCCCCTTTTAAACGCAGGCTTCCTGTCGACCAATCGATGGTCAGCACAGGAGCAGGCCCGATTAGCGTTGGCAGACCCATAGTCGTTGTCGGAAGATTGACCGAAAAAGCTCTGGTGCCCAATATGTGATATCCGATTATACCCCTTACCGTTAATACCGGCAGGGCGCGGAATACAGAACTGTCCGGAATGCCCAGAGTTGTTCTGAACGCGTTGTTGGTTGGGGCAAATATCGTCAGGTTGGCAACGGCATAATTCATAGCCGAATCGAAACGGCTTAGTCCGACCTGCCCGGAATCTGCCCGGGTAATTGCCGCCCGCAAAAACGTAAAAGCCGTGTCGGCTGCAATAATTTGTTTGAGGAACATCGACGGTGGATTAACCACCGCTGCAACCCGGTGCATCACTCCATTGCTCACGGGGATATCTGCCTGAACGATCGGCACATTATTCGCCCATGCATTTGCCCCTCTCTTAGAAAGAAATATAGGATTGCTCACGAAGGGTGGCAACAATGTGAGAAATGTTGGCATGGACTGATTCGGAAACGTCATCGGTATATTAGTGGAAGGAATGGTTTGCGGAATAACATGATAGCTAAGCAATGACTTTAACGTTGCAGCATCCAGTACACCGATCGCAGCCGCACTAATTCCTGAAGCCATAAACGCATTGTCATCCGGGGCGAACACCGTGAGCGTGGCTCCAGGCCTGGATAGCAACGGGAGCAAACCGGCTTTCGCCACCGCCGCTTTAAGGATGCTGTAAGAAGCTGTGCTATTGATGATATCTGCAACAGTATTTGTTGTCACAGGTGCTACCAAGCTGGTATCTGCAAGAGGCACTTTGTTACAGGAAATAATCGTGACGATCACTGCCAGTAGAAATGGGGAAATGATCTTCGTTATTAATCGCGGCATAAAATATTCGTTAGACTGTAATAAAAAAAAATTTCCCGGAATTAGAAAATATTATATCCGTAACTGACATAGTACAAACCCCCGATATATGGGTTTCCCACGGCGTTGATATAATATTGATTCAGCAAATTGTTTGCGCCGACTTTAATCACTGATTTCTTTGGCAGTTTGAGGCTGATCTGTGCATCGACCGTATTGATCTTCTGAACATCGCCGCTTGCAAAATCTCCCTCATAATAAAACGAATCCTGCCATTTGTATGTCACGCTGAATCCAAAAACTTTTTTTGGACCAAACCCATTGTTGGCCAGGCTCACATTCGTTCTGTAGCGCGGAGAGTTGAAAAATGTAACAAACCCGACAGGAATTTTATCCAGCACATCAGTGGAAATATTTCCACTCGCGATAAAACCGGCAGGCAGCTTGTAATCCAGACTAAGTCCCGCTCCATAGGTTTCTACCCTGTTGGTAGTGTTTGTCGCAACCGAGAATACCCTGCCTGTAGAAGGCTGTGCAACCAATTGTCTTACGATGAAATCTTTGTATTTTCCCCAGTAACCATAAAAATCGATAAGCAGATTGCGACCGACCAGGGATTTGAAACCAAGTTCATAAGAACGTACCGATTCAGGTTTGAATTCGGCAAAAACAACAGGCACTGGAGCACCGACTAGGGGAACCACAGGGTTCGCTGCGAATTTGTAAAAATCTTTCAGGGCCTGGACTCCGCCTATCAGCTGAACACCGCCGCCAACATTCAGATTGATCCACTGCTGCTGTGTAGATGGAAATCGATAGGCCGTCTGGTAAGATAAACGGATATTACTTGTCGCTCCTACTTTAATTACCGCAGTCGCGCGTGGTGTGAAACGACCTTTAAAATTTTGATTTTTGTCGTACCGTCCGGACAACGTGAGTTTTAATTTTTCATTCAACAGGGTCCGGTTTGCCTGAGCATATATTCCCACTTCATTGATCCCTATTTTTCCCGCCGAATCTGCGAACAATGTTCCTTCAGAGTTGAGGACATATCGTTTAAAATTTCCACCCACCAGTACATCGGCAAGAGAACGCGTCCATGTAGAGAGGTTATACTGGCCTTCAACATTGTAAAGATTTGTTTTATCAACGAACAACCCGCCGCCTTTCGAAATGGGAACTGCACGGATCTGGTCAAAAAGCGTTTTGAATTGCGCGCTGCCGGGCGCAGGCCTGCCCACATCGGCTGTTGCCCTTGCGGCAGAATGCGCTTCAGCGTCCGACAAACCATTTAATTTACTCACCAGGTAAGCCTGACCATACTGAAAGAACCAGCCTGATGTAGGATTGGCAGCGGGCCCAATGCTTGGCTTCCAGGCCTCATTAAGGATCCTGGTAGTAACGGTAGAGTTAAAAGACTGACCCGCATTTTCCTGAGTGGTGTACGCACGAACAAACCAGTTTTCATGATTCAGTTCCAGTTTGTACTGGCCCATTTTAAGATCGCGTAAAGAGTACCGGTCACTTCCTGTGTACACGGTGTTTCCTGTACCCCAGTTGCCCTGTAACACCGCTTCGATACCCGGCGTTAATTTATAATGCAGCGCACCGCTCATTTTAAAATTTACCGTATTTGGATCTACGACGTCTTTTTCCATGTACCCGGTGCGAGAAACATTGATTGGCGAACCGCTGATGCTGGAAATATAATTGGCCGTAGAAGGGGGCACCTGGGCGCCGATTGCCGCAAGTACACCCCTGATATCACCCGTGGTTTCATCGCCATACATATTTACCCCATCGTAATTCGGATCGGTTTCCCGGTTACCTGTGGTTACAAAACCGTTGGTCCCCGTTCTTTTATAATTCCTGTAATCAGCCGCCAGCCAGTCTTTCGCCTGAATGAGTTCCGTGGTAAATTTGAAAGCAAATTTTTCCGAAATTTTTTCGGCCCAGCGAAGTGTCCAGTTACTATATAAAGACGGCTTGCGATACTTGCTATCGGAATTCATCAATCCTTCTTTTACAATGAAGGAAACACCCTGGTATTTAAATGGGTTTTTGCTGTTTATTAAAAGCGTACCGTTCATACCGCCCGGACCATAAAGTGCGGATGA
>JBDTEB010000018.1:0-3851 GCA_039922795.1 Chitinophagaceae bacterium | reverse complement strand
ACTTACGATCTTTCCCAGGCTTTCTGGCTTGCGGCATTTTTACTTTTTTTTATAGAAAGAATTATTTCGTTTCAAACAAAAATGCAAAAAGCAAATGCCTGAGGCAGAAGCCATACCCATTATCAGGTCGATACAAAAGAAATGGACGCTTAATGCGCTCCTCTCGTATTTTCTGTTGTCCCTTGCCATAACCGTTTTACTGGTGACGGTGATGATGAAATTTGCGGGATTGTCTGTCTGGTGGGGTATTCCGGTGTTGCTCGTTTCCTTCGTCTCCATGTTTTGGCTGTACAGGTCCTGGAAGGTGAGCGAGAATGAAGTGACCCGGTTTTTAAACCAGCAATTTCCACAGCTGGAAGAAAGTACAGCCTTGTTATTAAAACCTGCAGAGACACTTAATCTTCTCGAGAGACTACAGGTAAAAAAAATCAGGGAAACCATCGGTGATCTGCCTGGTTCGATTTCGTTTAACAAGGGGTTGAAACGACCGGCGATAATTCTGGCCGTCATCGCGGCGGTAAGCACCGCCTTGTTTCTCGTTCCGGTAAAAGCAGATTTTTTAAAGGGCATTTCGGTTTCCAATGCCAGGTCAGCCAATATAAAGCCGGAAATTATTCTCCCCAATATTTCTTCCGTGCAGGTCACGATAAAATCCCCCGCCTATACTGGCAAAGGATCGAAGACACAATCTTTATTCAACATCAAAGCCGAAGAAGGTTCGGATATCCAATGGCAGCTGCAGACCACCGTGCAGGTAGACAGCCTGCAACTGATTCTGAACGGCACCACCAGGGTTCCGCTTTCTTCTCAAAATAACGATGGCCGGCACTGGACCGTTTCGAAGAACTTTATCAGCCCGGGTTTTTACCAGGTGAAGATCGATCAGAAACTCAGCGAGCTATATTCAATCGACCTGGTTAAAGACGGCGCCCCTACCGTGCTTATTCAAAAACCGAAAGCATATACGGTTATTGAATATGGACAGCCACTGCAGGTACCCATGACCGTTGCTATTGAAGACGATTACGGAATAAAAGAAACGGATATTTTGGTAACCATCGCTGTGGGAACGGGAGAGGGTGTAAAATTCACGGAAAAGAAATTGACATTTGGAGACTTTCGCAGCGGCGGCCGGAAATATAGTCTGCAAAAAACGCTTGATCTGCCAGCGCTTGGTTTGAAGCCTGGTGACGAGTTGTACTTCTTTGTGAGAACGGTTGATAACTACAACCAGGAAAGTCGATCCGATGTGCACATGATATCCATTCCTGATACGGCGGAACTGATGAGTCTTGAAGGATTGGCCGCAGGAGTGAATGTTAAACCTGAATATTTTAGGAGTCAGCGCCAGATCATTATTGAAACAGAACAACTGTTAAGAGATCAGAAAACCATGACGGCAGAGGCTTTCAGAGACAAGGCCAATGACCTGGGCATAGATCAGAAATTGTTGAGGATGCGGTACAGCAAATTCCTGGGAGAAGAATCGGAAGGAGAGGAGGGTCATGATCATGAGAACGAGGACAATCACTCCGATGCAGCCGATTTTGGAAACGCAAAAAAGATCATGGAACATTTTTCGCATGAACATGATAATGCCGAAGACGGTGCCCTCTTTGATTCACAAACCAAAAAACAATTGCAGGAAATTCTTTCAGAAATGTGGAACTCTGAGAAACACTTGCGTACGATTCAGCCAAAGGATGCGCTCCCTTTTGAATATAAGGCGCTACGGTTATTAAAAGATTTGCAGGAAAAAAGCAGGAGTTATGTGGCCAAAGCCGGTTTTAAAACGACGCCTTTGAAGCCCGAGAAACGATTGACTGCCGACCTGAGCAAGATCATCGAACCACAAATAAGAACGGACATAAAAAAGAAAGACAATCCTGATGAGGAAGTCCGGCGTGCTTTGGGCATTCTGGAAAACCTGAAAGCCGGCGCAATCCCCGATGCCTCTTCACTCGCCACCCTGCAACAGGCAGGTTTGCAACTAAACAGGCGGGCGTCGGCCGAGCCTACCGCTTTTCTTTCTTCTGTAGGGGCCATGAACCGTGTGCTTGAAACCACGGGTCGGTTTTATTCGGCCCTCGATCTCTCTGCCGCGCAGAAGGGATTGGCGCGGCTGGTGAAAGCACCGACCTCCCTGCCGTCGCCGGAAACTAAAAGTCCCGACCAGAATTTATCCCAACAATATTTTAAAAACTTACCCCGCTGATTGTAACTGAATGACAACCTGGAATTATATCAATATTGTTTTATGTTTTTTGCTCCTGGTATTTCTATGCTGGAACGAATGGCGTCGGACAAAAAAAGCCAGGCTGGGATTGCGTTTGGGGGCCTCCATATTGGCGGTGGGCGCGCTGGCTTTCCTGATAGTTCCAGTAAATAGAACGGTCACGGAGAATACGGGTAAGGGTAGCGAAGTGGTTTTATTAACGGAAGGATTTATTCAGGACAGTCTTGATCATTTTTTGAAAGAAAAAACCGGGGTTCCTGTTTTTGCCTTTGATAAAGCCATCATTATTTCGGAGAAAAAACACCAGGTTCACTATCTCGATATTTCAGACTTGTTGTTGCTCAGCAAACAGGGCGATCTGATTCACATTTTTGGATATGGATTGGATCAGGATGAGCTGGAGAAGTTACATGGTAACCACATGATCTTTCATCCTTCCAAAGCGAAGGAAGGTATTGCCGCCATTAATTGGCAACACCATCTAAAATCCGGTGATCGGTTGCAGGTACAGGGTCAGTTCGTCAACAATTCTTCTTCCCAAATCATACTCATATTGTCCGGTGATGGTGCAGGTCTGGATACTGCTTTAATTCCTGCAGGTAGAAACGTTGAATTTGAATTGGCGGCAGTGCCAAAACAAATTGGCAAAGCGGTGTATGCAGTTGCTGCTTTACGTGGCAAGGATACATTGGAGAAAGAAGATATTCCTTTTGAGACGAAGCAGCCTGGTAATTTGAAGATACTCGTGCTTGCTGCATCGCCCGATTTTGAAAACAAGTTCTTAAAGGCATGGATTACGGGAAATAATTCCAGCCTGGTTTCGCGCACGACTATCAGCAGGGACAAATATGAGAAGACGTTTTCGAATACCGAGATGGCTACAATGGGTGCCATAAATAATACCTTGCTGAATAATTTCGACCTGCTGATTGCCGATGCATCGGAACTGGCATCGATCGGCAAAGCTGAACTCGCTGCGATTGAATCGCAGGTGGCGCAGAAAGGAATGGGGTTGATTGTAAAGGCCGACAGTACCTCATCGAAGCGTTATTTTTTCTCAAGTCCTTTCCCTTTACATCCGCACCCCGATAATTATAAAAAAGAACTCAGTGTTTTTATTCCTGCTACTAACGGATATGCCGCAGCGCTAATATCTGAACATCCTTTATATATTCATCGGGAACCTGGCACAAAGACGCTGATAGAAGACAGGGAATCCAATGCCGTTGTTTCGGGGACCATATACGGCTCGGGCAAAATAATATTTACGACGGTCAATAGCACTTACAGCTGGATGTTGTCTGGCGACACGAAAAATTATGCAGCATACTGGTCGTATCTGCTGGGAGAAGCTACCGCAAAAACGGGAGTGGAAAGTGCATGGAAGGTGAGTCCGCAGTTCCCCGTAGTGAATCGTGCGGTTGACATTCAATATGCCAGCAATGCCGGTGAGATTCCGCAGGTGCAGGTGGGCGGCGAGTTTATGTATATGGCGCAGGATGCCGATCTTCCATTTCAATGGTCGGGTAGGTATTGGCCAAGGCAATCCGGCTGGCAGCCCATCGTACAGGAGGGCAAGGCCGGGGCCTGGTGGTACGCCTACGGCCCTGATGAC
>JBDTEB010000017.1:0-7060 GCA_039922795.1 Chitinophagaceae bacterium | reverse complement strand
CAGGTGATTACACCAGGGACAAGCGAAACATCGTTTCAATAAGGGATGGAAGAAAACCCGGCAAACTGGCATTTTTTGTACATTTTCAAAAAGACAATGGCGATTGCTCCGGCGAGCTTAAGGGGGAAGCGGATGTGCGCTCGCCAAAAATTGCTGTGTACCGGGCCCAGGGAAATCCCTGCGAGCTCGAATTTCTATTTGACGGAAACAAGGTAACCTTGCGGGAAGTGGCTGCCTGTGGCTCCTACCGGGATATAAGATGTTTCTTTGAAGGATCGTTTAACAGAAAGAAAGAAATCAGGAAAAAGTAATACGCGGGTAACGAATTAATATTTATAAAGCAAAAAGAATACGTATATAAAAACCAACAAATGAATTTTAGAAATTACACTATTCCATATCAGGGTGAAGATCGGTATGCAAAAAAGGTAGCCTACTTTTCGATGGAGTTTGCCATTCATCAGCCACTCAAGATCTATAGCGGCGGGCTTGGCTTTTTATCGGGTTCGCATTTGAGAAGCGCTTATGAATTAAGGCAAAACCTTATCGGTATCGGTATTTTGTGGAAGTATGGTTACTACGACCAGGCAAGAAACCAGGATCAGACCCTGCAGGTAACCTGGATGGAAAAGCAATACAGTTTTCTCGAAGACACAGGCATCAAGTTCCAGATAAATATTCACGAACATCCGGTATGGGTAAAGGTTTTCTACCTCAACCCTGAAACATTCAAGTCAGCACCCTTATTCCTTCTCAGTACGGATTTGCCTGAGAATGATTATGTCTCACAAACAATAACACATCGTTTGTATGATGCGAATGTTGCCACAAAAGTCGCCCAGTTTATTTTACTTGGTGTAGGCGGCGCCAAACTGCTGGATGAAATGCAATATTCGCCCCAGCTTTATCATCTGAATGAAGCCCACGGTCTGAGTGCGGCTTTTTATCTCTACAAAAAATTCGGCAATTTAGAAGATGTAAGAAAGCGTCTGGTTTTCACCACCCATACCCCTGAAGAGGCAGGTAATGAAAAACATGATATTTATCTCTGTCAAAAGATGGGCTATTTCTGTGGGCTCTCGCTCGACGAGGTGAGGCAGATAACCGGCATCCAGGACGATCAGTTTAATCATTCTCTTGTTGCTCTTCGCTTTGCGAAAATTGCCAACGGTGTTTCAAAACTTCACGGACTTGTTTCACAGTCCATGTGGGAGAAGTACCCCGGCATCTGTAAAATAATTTCCATCACCAATGCACAGAATTGGCGCTACTGGGCAGATAAGCAACTGTACCGAAGCATGGAAGAACACAATGACTATGCATGGGACGACAGGAAAAAATATTTAAAGAGACGCGCTTTTGAACTCGTAGCCGACCAAACCGGAAAAATATTTGATCCCAATGTTTTTACAATCGTCTGGGCCAGGCGTTTCGCCGGTTACAAAAGGGCGGAGCTGATCACCCGTGATATTGACCGGTTTAACAAGCTATTAAACAATAAGAAATATCCTGTACAGATCATCTGGGCCGGTAAGCCTTACCCGATGGATTATCCATCTATTAATGATTTCAATCACCTCGTTCATTTAAGCAAAAGTTACAGCAATGTAGCCGTTGTAGTGGGATATGAACTTGCCCTGTCAAAACGCCTCAAACAAGGGGCAGATTGCTGGCTGAATAACCCTCGTGTGCCAAGGGAAGCATCAGGCACCAGTGGCATGACCGCAGCGATGAACGGAGCGGTAAATTTCTCCACCGATGATGGCTGGATCCCGGAATTTATCAACCAGGGGAATAACGGCTTCGTAGTTCCGCAGGTTGATTATCTGAACACTCCGGTACAACAGCAGGATGAATACGATCTCAATAAAATTTATGAGATTCTGGAAAATCAGATACTGCCATTGTATTACGACAACTACGATACCTGGAGACAGGTTGCAAAAAACGGGATGAGAGATGTTCGTTTCCAGTTTGACTCAAACAGGATGGCACATGAATATTATGAATTGATGTATTCCTAATAGAAAAAATTTGACAAATAAAAAATCCTCCGGGCAACCGGAGGATTTTTTCTTGAAAGGGGTTTGCGGAATTATTTTCCTACTATACCGAGTAGTTCTACGTCGAAAATAAGTGTGGAGCCTGGTCCGATCTTAGCGCCGGCGCCGCTGTCACCATATCCGAGATCTGAAGGAATAAATAGTTTCCATTTGGAACCAACAGGCATCATGGGAAGGGCTTCTACCCATCCCCTGATCACGGCACCGACGGGAAACTCGGCAGGCTGGCCTCTGTCCACCGAACTGTCAAACACGGTACCGTCGATCAGCGTACCATGATAATGGCATCGAACTGTGTCAGTAATAGCTGGTTTCGGTCCGGTACCTTCTTTAAGTATTTGGTACTGAAGCCCACTGGGCAGGGTAACAATACCCGGTTTTGTCTTGTTGGCGGCGAGGAAATCCTGTCCGGCCTTCTTGTTTCCTGAAGCTTTGTCTTCTCTCATAACTGTAATGTAATTGTTAATGCACTGATTACTTTGTTCTTCGGTTAAAAGGGGCTTTCCACCTTTAAGGGCATCGTTTATGGCTTTACTTACCATTGCCGTGTTAACCTTACTAACACCCTGCTGCTTATAAAACTGGGAGATCATGATCCCTAGCGAATAGCTCACAGAATCGACGGAGTTTTTCATGGTTGCTACAGATGCGGCAACTTTTTTAACTGGCGTTCTTGCCTTCCCTGCAGGTTTCGCCTGAGCTAATACCAGCTGGCCCGTTGCCATCACAGCTGCCAGCAGTAAACTGTTTTTCATAAGTGAAATTTAAGTGCGCAAAACTATTACAATTTCTTATCTCTCGTGTGACACAGATCGGGATTTTAACACAAAATAGCGCCGGATTCGCCGGTACGGCACTATTTTGCACCCAATTTAGCAGTACTTAATGCTTATTCAGCAAATGGGAGACCGAGTAAAATAAAAATCTTAATGACATCCTGGAGTAAAGAGTTCGAAGTTCGATGGGCTGACCTGGACCCCAATTTTCACCTGAGGCATTCAGTCTATTACGATTTTGGGGCAGCCATGCGTGTGGACATGCTTTCTGAATTCGGAATCACACCAGCTTTTATGCGTCAGCACCAACTGGGACCGATCATTCTCAGGGAAGAATGTGTTTTTCTTAAAGAGATCTCATCCGGAGACCGGGTTTCGGTAGATGTGCACCTGTTAAAAGCGAGACGCGATTATAGCAGGTGGACCTTCGTTCACCACATTTTCAAAAATGATACAGTAATTTCTGCAAAACTGACGATCGACGGGGCCTGGTTAAATACTGAGATCCGCAAACTGACCGTTCCGCCAATAGAGGTGTTGGAAACTTTTAAATCTATACCCACAGCAGAAGATTTTGCGTGGGATGAAAAAACCTCAAAATCTCAACAATGAAAAAAATTATTACTTTTTCCATAGCCGCAATTTTTTCTCTATCTTCTTTTGCCCAGAAAGACTCGGCTTCCTCATCGAGAGGATTTGGCGGGCTTTTAAAAAAGGCAAACACCATACTCAATAAATCCGGAAACGGGTCTTCGCTGAGTTCCGATGAGATCGTTAAAGGATTAAAGGAGGCGCTCTCATTGGGTGCCCAGAAAAGTGCCGGTAAACTTTCCAGCGTGGACGGATTTTTGAAAGACGCTGCGGTAAAGATCCTTCTGCCGGACGATGTGAAAAAACTTGAACCAAAAATTCGCGCCCTGGGGCTTGGTAAATATTTTGACCAGGCGATTACCAGCATGAACAGGGCAGCGGAAGAAGCCTCAAAAACGGCTTCGCCGATATTTATCAGTGCGGTTAAAAAAATGACCATCCAGGATGCCCTCGGGATTCTTAAAGGCAATGACACGGCTGCAACAACCTACCTTAAAAATACCACAAGTAACGAGCTCACAAATAGCTTTCGCCCCGTGATCGATAGTGCGATGAAGAAGGTAAATGCGACCAAATACTGGTCGGAGCTGGCGACGGTATATAATCGATTCTCACCACAGCCGCTAACGACAGACCTTAACGAATATGTTACTTCCAGGGCTTTGAAGGGAATGTTTTACTATGTGGGAGAAGAAGAAAAAAAGATAAGGGAAAATCCTGCCGCAAGGGTTTCCGATGTGTTGAAGAAAGTATTCGGAGCAAAATGATCCGGACACTTTTATCCGGCTATCTCGCTTAATTCCAGCCACCTCATTTCTTTTACTTCCAACAGACCTGTTATCACTGCGCTGCGTTCTGCCATCTTTTGTAATTCCTCAAATGGCTTTCCGCCATCCTGTAATTGCAGGTTTACTTTTTCTTTTTCGGTCTCCAGTTCTTTAATTTCTTTGCCCAGCAGTTCGAACTCACGTTGTTCATTAAACGAAAACTTTCTGCCTGCAGGTTTTGCGCTTGCGGCTGGGGGAGGGGGTACTGAAACAGTGACAGGTTTTACGGGCTTCATAGCAGCCATGCGTTTTTCTTCTTCGGCTGCAAGACGATATAAAGTGTAATTGCCCGGGAAGTCACTTACCTCTCCGTCCCCTTCAAAAACAAACATGTGATCTACAAGCCGGTCCATAAAGTACCGATCATGCGAAACAAGTAATATGCAGCCCTGAAACTCCGTCAGGAAGTTTTCGAGCACGCTAAGTGTTGGAAGGTCGAGGTCATTAGTCGGCTCATCGAGGATTAAAAAATTCGGATTCCGGAACAGTATCGATAGCAGGATCAGTCTTCTTTTCTCGCCCCCGCTCAGTTTGGAGATGTAAGTGTACTGCTGATCGGGTGTAAACAGGAACAACGAGAGAAACTGGCTGGCGCTCAAAGTGGCCCCGTTGGCCAGCGGGAAATGCTCGGCGATATCTTTTACGTACTCGATGATCCTTTTATCTTCTTTTATTTCCAGTCCTTGCTGGGCATAATGCCCAAAAACAACCGTTTCGCCGATATTTATCTTTCCACTATCCGGCATTTGCAGTCCTTGTATCAACTGTAAAAAGGTGGATTTACCCACCCCGTTCTTACCGATCACACCTACGCGGTCACCTTTTTTGAAAGTATAGTCAAAACCCTGCAGGATCTTTTTGTCTTGAAATTCTTTGTACACCTTTTTCATCTCAACGACCTTACCTCCGAGCCGGCTCATTTTGGCATTGAGCTCTATCTTTTGAGTGTCGAGTTTTTGTTTGGCAACAGCTTCTACCTCATAAAAAGAATCGATGCGACTTTTAGATTTCACGGTACGCGCCTTGGGCTGTTTGCGCATCCATTCCAGTTCTTTTCGGTAAAGATTTTTTGCTTTATCGATCGTGGCTGCTTCACTTTCAGCCCTTGCCGCTTTTTTCTCCATGAAGTTTTCGTAATCTCCATGGTAAGTATAGATATAGTTGCTGTCAAGCTCCCAGATATCCCTTGTAACCGAATCGAGGAAATACCTGTCGTGGGTTACCATCAGCAGGGTAACTTTTTCCTGGCCGAGATAATGCTCCAGCCATTCTACCATTTCAACATCCAGGTGATTTGTAGGTTCATCCATGATCAGCAGAACGTGCTTGTGTTCAAAGCCGATATCGATAAGCGTTTTGGCCAGGGCGACTCTTTTTCTTTCTCCGCCCGATAAGCTTCCTGCCTTCTGCGTAAGCTGGTGCACGTTTAATTTGGCGAGAATCTGCTTTACCTTGGAATCGAAATCCCAGGCATTGAGTTCGTCCATTTCGACAAGGGCATTTGTGATCCTTTCGGCATCGCCACTCTCTTCAGAGGCCTCGAATTCCTTAATGGCATTGATCACCGGGTGATTGTGATGAAAGATATTGTCGAGAACGGATTTTTCTTCCTCGAATACCGGCTCCTGTTCAAACAGCGCGATGGTCACGTCCTTATTGATCCAGATTTTACCTTCTTCTGCTGTCTCTGTGCCAGCGAGAATTTTCAGAAGGGTTGACTTGCCAGCCCCGTTTTTTGCCACGAGCGCGATCTTGTCTCCTTCTTCAATGTGAAAAGAAATATTACTGAAAAGGGGCTTCACCCCGAAAGTTTTACCCAGATTTTCTACTGAAACATAATGCATAGGGCGCAAAGATAATGCGGGGGAATTTGATAAGTAGACGAGGAGGAAAGATGAGCAAAAAAAAGGGGCCAGGATAGAAATCCAGCCCCGCTTCAAATCCAATATCCTATGAAAAAACCATAAACAAAAAGGCAAATGGCATACCTGATTTTTTTACGTAGTAAATGTTGGTTTTACGCCGAAATACTTCCCGGGATGGGAGAATCAGGTGTCAAAACTGGAATCGGGCAGAACAATATTTACGGTAACGTCGATCCGCGGAATGTATATTGCAGGAGTAAGTGAAGCCGTTATGTATCAAAATTTCAGTTTTTCATATCACATTATCCTTCTTCTGGCCTGGCTGGCCTACGTGTTGTTGCATAGTTTGCTGGCGACAAATACCATCAAACTGAAGATGCAGCAAATGATGGGTCGTAATTATAAGTATTACCGTTTGTGTTATTCGATCTTTGCCGCGCTGAGCCTGGCGGCGATATTGATTTATCAGTTTAACCAGGCAAGCCCCCTGCTATTTGCTAATTTCCTGGGTTTAAATATTTTTGGAACGTTATTGTCACTACTTGGTTTGGTGGGGATGGCTATTTGCATCAGGAAATATTTTCTTAACCTCAGCGGGGTGGATGTGCTGATGAAAGAAAAAAGAGAACCTGTGCTCGAAATCGCCGGACTTCATCGATTTGTAAGACATCCGTTATATTCATCAACGCTGATGTTTTGCTGGGCGCTGTTTTTATTATTTCCCTTTGCAGACAATCTGGTTGCCTGTGTGGTCATTTCAGTGTACACACTGTTTGGCATCCGGCTGGAAGAAAGGAAGCTGGTGGAAGAATTCGGAGAGAACTACACCAGATATTCAAGATCTACTCCCATGCTGATCCCCGGTTTATTTTAATCCGGGACCAGGTGGGTATGCGAATCAGATCCTGCCAAGTACACTGCGAAGTTCTGACGCACTT
>JBDTEB010000016.1:0-7447 GCA_039922795.1 Chitinophagaceae bacterium | reverse complement strand
CAGGTGTGGGAAAAGGTGCGGAAAATGGTATACTGATCAAGGATGCAGAAAGCCTGGAACGAACTCAAAAAATAGATACCATTATTCTCGATAAAACCGGAACCATCACCGAAGGGAAACCAACGGTGAGCAACGTAATCTGGTTGAATAACGAAAATTCTACGCTGCCCGTTCTTGCCTCGCTTGAAAAACAATCCGAACACCCGCTTGCTGAGGCTGTGGTAAAGCACTTTAGCAATGCCGCAAACCTGCCGATAGAGGATTTTAAAAGTATTACTGGTTCGGGCGCCAGTGGAAAAATCGGCGATGAGATATATTATGCGGGTAATGCGGCCCTGTTCGGTTCAAATAATATTTTGATTGCACCCGAACTCCAGAGTGCTGCCGCAAATTGGATCGGCGAGGCAAAAACAGTGATTTATTTTGGTAATAAAAGCAGGGCCCTCGCCGTGATCGCGATTGCAGATAAAATCAAGGCTACATCCATCCAGGCAGTAAAACAGCTCCAGGACATGGGTATCGATATTTACATGCTTACCGGTGATAACAACGAAACGGCCAAAGCTATTGCCGGCCAGGCAGGTATCCAGCATTTTAAAGCAGAGGTTTCGCCGGCGCAAAAAGCTGATTTTGTAAAGGAATTGCAGCAACAGGGAAAGATCGTCGCAATGGCAGGTGATGGAATCAACGATAGTACGGCCCTGGCCCAGGCCGATGTGAGCATAGCGATGGGCAAAGGAAGTGATATTGCCATGGACGTAGCTAAGATGACGATCATCTCGTCTGAGTTGACGAAGATCCCACAGGCGATTAAGCTGTCAAAGTTTACCGTTGCAGCGATAAGGCAAAATCTGTTCTGGGCCTTTATTTATAATTTAATCGGTATCCCGATCGCTGCAGGTATACTGTACCCGGTTAACGGGTTCCTGCTCAATCCAATGATTGCCGGAGGAGCAATGGCACTGAGTTCAGTATCCGTAGTATTAAACAGCCTTCGTTTGAAGACCAGGCATATTTAAACATTTAAAAAAAAATCATCAAAATGAAAACGATCGAACTAAAAACAAACATCATGTGTGGTTCCTGCGTGGCAAAAGTTAGCCCAAATCTCAATGAGGTAGCAGGTGAGAAAAACTGGAAAGTGGATACATCGAATCCGAATAAAACTTTAACCGTTAGCACAGAAGACGTCACGGAAGAACAAGTGATACATGCTGTGGAAAAGGCAGGTTACAAAGCGGTCAAAGTCTCCTAGGAGTCAATTTGCTATTTTGTAAAAAACATTGGCCCTGGGCAATATTCGACATATTTCACAAATATTAAAATCATAACAATGAAAAAATTATTATTGCTGACTGCTATTCTAGCCGTTTCCTTTTCACAAAACATTTTTGCGCAGGATACTACAAAAGCGAACGCACTCCTTTCACATTATTATGCACTGAAAGATGCGCTGGTAACAGGCAGCTCAGACCAGGCCGCATCACATGCGCAAGCCTTGCAAAAAGCTGTTGGTGCTATCGATGCAAAGGCCGTCAGCGAAAACGATATTAAGGCCCTGGTAAAAGATGCAGGAAAAATCTCCGAAACCAGTGATCTTAAAAAACAGCGGGAATATTTTGCCGGTTTATCAACAAATATGGCCACTTTGGCAAAGACGATGAAACTTAGCGATCAGCCCATTTACATCGCTTATTGCCCGATGAAAAAGGCCTCCTGGCTCACCAGTGAGAAGGCAATTAAAAACCCGTATTACGGCAGCAGCATGCTTACCTGCGGTGAGATTACACAGACCATTCAATAAGCCTTTTACAATTGATAATCCAGTATTCAGCCGGCAGGCTGGATACTGGATTTAAATGTTATGAATTCATCCAACCAGTCAAGCTCTGGAGAGCAGCTGGTTTAATAATAATATAAATGAGAATTTTGGTGTTGTTGCTGATACAGTTGTTATGGATTTCAGTAGGATTAGCACAGACTGAGGGACGTACTAAGTCGGAAACTCCTCCACATACCGTTGTCTATCACTTATATATTGCTGACACCACCGTCACCTTTGGTGGGAAAAGCAAGCGGGCAATTGCCGTTAACGGACAGATCCCCATGCCTACCCTCACCTTCACCGAAGGAGACACAGCAGAGATCTGGGTTCATAATAACCTGAAAGAAGGGACTTCGCTCCACTGGCATGGCCTTTTCCTGCCCAACCGTTACGACGGCGTACCCGGATTAACACAAATGCCAATCAAACCCGGCGCAACCTTTCTGTATAAATTCCCCATCGTTCAGCACGGCACACACTGGTATCATAGCCATAGCGGGCTGCAGGAACAGATTGGAATGTATGGCGCATTCATTATGAACAAACGAAAAGAATGGGATATCCCGACCATTCCCCTCGTGATCAGCGAATGGACAAATATGAAGCCGCAACAGGTGGAACGCCGGCTCCATGCGGCCAGCGACTGGTTTTCGATTCAGAAAGGCGCCACGCAGAGCTACAGTGAAGCGATCACATCAGGCAATTTTAAAACAAAGGTTACCAACGAATGGAAGCGAATGACAGCCATGGACCTTACCGATATATACTATGATACTTTTTTGCTGAACGGAAAAAATCAGAGTCAGCAACCACAATATAAAGCCGGCGACAAAGTTCGCCTGCGGATAGCTAACGCCGGTGCATCCAATTACTTCTGGCTAAGTTATGCAGGCGGAAAGATCACCGTGGTTGCCACAGACGGAAATGAAGTGGAACCTGTAGAGGTTGATCGCCTGATCATAGCAACCTCCGAAACCTATGATGTGGTGGTTACGATCCCTGAAAACAAGAGCTATGAATTTCTGGTGACACCGGAAGACCGCACGAAATACGCGTCCCTCTGGCTGGGCAGCGGAGAAAAAGTAGAGGCCGTGAAATTGCACAAACCAAAGTATTTCGCAGGCATGAAGATGATGAATGACATGATGGACATGCGGGGAAACATGATCGAAATGAAGGGTATGAAGATGCAGAACCAGGTTATGGACATGAACACGGTGATGTATCCGGAAATAACTGGTAACGGGAGGCAGCCTGGTAAATCTCAAAAAATGGATATGGGGCATGAAAAACACGGTATGCCAGGCATGCATGAAAGCGGTCAGCAGGATATCGTGACCTTGAACTACGGCATGCTGCGAGACCCGAAAAAAACCATTCTTCCTCCAGGCCCGTTGAGGGTACTAAATTTTGAGCTCACGGGAAATATGAGCCGTTATGTTTGGACGATGGATAATAAAACCCTGGGCGAGAGCGACCGCATACTCATAAAAAAAGGGGAGAACCTAAGAATAGTCATGTATAATAACAGCATGATGCGACATCCCATGCATCTGCATGGCCACGACTTCCGGGTGCTTAATGGTCAGGGGGAACATGCACCCATGAAGAACATCATCGATGTAATGCCGATGGAACGCGACACTATTGAATTTGCGGCCAGGGAAGAAGGCGGTGACTGGTTCTTTCACTGTCACATACTTTACCATATGATGAGCGGAATGGGTAGAGTGTTCCGTTATGAGAATTCGCCCGCAAACCCTGAGCTGATGGACACTGCTGCCGCCCGGCGGGTACTGCTTAAAGATAATGGCAGAATGTACCACGCCATGGGAAATCTTGGGCTGGAAACCAATGGCAGTGATGGAAAATTTATGCTGGCCAACACCCGCAACCGGCTGTCAACAGAATGGCGGGTGGGTCTTCATGCCGAACATGGACTTGAAAGCGAAACTTACCTGGGGAGATACATAGGCCGGATGCAGTGGTTTATGCCTTTTATCGGGTTCGACTACCACTATAACAGCATTTTTAAAAAGTCTGCAGAGAAGAACCTTTTTGGTCAGGAAAGCAATCAGAGAAACCGCAAAGCAGTAGTAGCGGGGTTTCAATACAAGCTTCCCATGCTTGTTATAGCGGAAGCACGAGTGGACAGCAAAGGGAAATTCAGGGCACAGCTTATGAGAGACGATGTACCGGTGACGCCCAGGCTGAGGCTTTCAATTATGGGCAATAGCGATAAAGAATATATGGCTGGCCTTCGGTACATTCTAACGAAATACTTCGCGATAAGTACCCATTATGATAGTGATATGGGTTATGGAGCCGGTATCACGATTACCTATTGACACATAATTTCTGTATTTCTTCATTATAAAAAACAAATGTTATGAACGATTATCACACGTACAAAAGCTGTATCGAAGCATGTCTGAAATGTGCTGCTATCTGTAATCATTGCGCTTCCGCCTGCACAAAGGAAGAGGATGTGAAAATGATGGCAAATTGCATTCAGCACGACATGGAATGCGCTGCCATCTGTTATGCTGCTGCCCAGCTGATGAGCCTGGGGAGTGAAAAAGCAAAAGAGATCTGCCTTTTATGCGCAGATATTTGTGAAGCTTGTAGCAAGGAATGTGGCCAGCATAAAATGAAGCATTGTCAGGAATGTGCAGAAGCCTGTAAGGCGTGTGCAGCCGAGTGCAGGAAAATGGCCGCTTAGAATTTACTAAAAGGCAGGGTATAAGCCTGCCTTTTTTGATTTCAAATGTAAATTAGCAATCGAGATATGTGAAATATGTAAACAAGTAGAATAAAAGTGTAACATTTTAACGCCTGAATACATCCAATTTTACAAACAGATCAATTCAACTCTTTTTAAGCGGATCTGTTGCCTGGTGACTTTGATGCGACAGCTCCTGGTAATTCTAATAACAGATTTGACATAAACAATTTAAAATTTAAAGCGATGCCAAACAAAACAGGAATGAAAAATGATTTAAAATCGGAAGAAACTACCAACAGCAAACCCGTTACAAATCAGGAAATGAAAAAAGACACTGCCTCTGACAAGGCTCCTGAAAAGAAGACCAAAAGCTCGAAAAAGAAATCATCTTCTGCTGTTGATGACTCCATTGAAAAAAGCGCTACAACCAGGGTAAAAGCGAGTTCTTCGAGAGATGTTTTAGGATCCAGTGGGCTGGCCAATACTGGAACGATCATTTCATATGATTAAACATATTCTGCCCTTTTCGGAGAGTATTGTGCAAAGCCGCTGACATATTTTAATAATACGTCAGCGGCTTTTTTGTATAACAGATCGGCCGAAAAGCTGCAACGCACTCAAAAATAATTCACGGCAAGATGGATTATAAGCAAATGAACATTCCCACACAAAAACATCCCGGGATGGATCATGGAGCCATCGCGATGGGCATGGAGGGGCACGACCATTATGAAATGATGATCAGGGATTCTGGAAAACGTTTCTGCCACTGCACTTACGCTTGCTATATCCTTACTGAATCAAACGAAAGTGCGTATTCCGACAGAGGTATATGAATTCCTGAAATCTTTTGGCGTGGTATCTTTCTTCTTTCTAAATATGCGGTTAAAGTTTGACATATTGTTGAAGCCGCACTGATAGGCAACTTCATTTATGCTGTGCGTTGTGTCTATAAGAATGCGGGATGCATACCCTATCCGCACATCATTTAATGCGTCAATAAACGTTTTGCCCGTCCTCAATTTAAAAAACCTGCTCAAGGAAACTTCCGTCATTCCACCGATCTTGGCAGCATCTGCCAGAGTAATGTTCTGGCTGAAGTTATCATTCACATACTGCATTATCTTGTCAATTCTTCGACTTTTGTAAGTCGAGATGTCATTTTTGAATGACGATTCCGAAAGTGTCTGTAGTCCCCGGGAAATAGAAAGATCATGAAGAATCGACATCAGTTCCAATACAGAATCAAAGCCGTTCTTCCTCGCTAAATCAAGGATGCGTGGCATAACAGCCAGAGAAGCTGCTTTGGAAAACAAAACACCCCTGGAAGAACGTTGAAAAAGATCGCGGATGGAACTCATTTGATTTCGTTGCAAAAAGGTTTCATCAAAAAGATCACGGTGAAACTGAATGGTAATTTCGTGAATAGTTGTGTTCTTGCATTTATGGGTAAACCAGCCATGTTGCAGATTGGAACCCACTAGCACCAGTTCAATCTCCCCTATTTCCGCCATGTGATCACCAATTATTCGCTGAGCACCGGCCGCATTACTGATAAAATTCAACTCAAATTCCGGGTGAATGTGCAAGGGAAAATTAAATTCATTTTTCTTTCGGGAGAACACAGAAAAACAATCGCTTTGTGTTAGCGGAGTTATTTCAGATAATATATTATCATTCATCTCTGATAGATTACAAAATCATGTTAGAAAAATATCGATTTGAAATCAGCCTATCCTCGTTTCAAAACAGATGAAAGAGCGTCATTTTTCAGGCATTCCACCCAACTTGTTTCTAAGTTACAATAAAATATCAAAGAGTTTGGATAAAATAGTATAGAATTCACGTTATAAATTCTAATAGATTTGAAGCTCCATTTAGCCTGGCAAAACAGCACTTTGCCACTATGCCCTACACAACATCTGTTCATTGCAAAACATCATCTATGCCCCAGCGACACAATCAATTCACTATTTGCATTATTGCCACTTTCTTTTTTCTATCATTGGGATGTTCGCATAAAGCAGATGACAGCTACAAAATAACAGATAACAACGTGGTCTTTAAGATTGGTCAGGCAAAACTAAACCTTTCAATATATGCCCCTGACATTATGCAGGTAAGATATACGCTTGCCGATTCCTTTTCCACGAAAAACAGCTTGATAATTGAAAATAAAAAATGGCCAAAAATACTTTTTGACGTGAAAGAAGCCGGAAATGATTCTGATGTCGTCATTTCAACGTCGAAATTAAAAGCAAGAGTGAATAAAGTTACAGGAGAGGTAGCATTTTATGATGATAAGGGTAAACAGTTATTAAAAGAGATGGCAGGCGGTGGTAAAACCATTACACCCTCAAATTTCGAAGGTGTTAAAACAAACGCCATTCAGCAGCGATTTGAATCTCCGAAAGACGAGGCGCTTTATGGTTTGGGCCAGCATCAGGATCGGCTGCTTGATATCAGGGGATTTGACCTGGATTTCTTTCAGCACAACATGGAAGTTTATATTCCATTTTTTGTTTCTACCAAAGGTTATGGGTTATTGTGGCACAACTACTCTTACACAAAATTTGGCCATCCCGACTCGATTCACGCCATACCTGCTTACCATCTGCTTGACAAGAACGGAAGGCAAGGTGGACTATCGTTAAATCTTTTTACCGATAGTTCGTTTAGCAATCCGTTGAACAATGGCAAGCTCACGACAGACTCGATTTCCGTAACAAAAAACGATACACTGGTAAATGCAGCAAGGTTTACCGGTTCATTACTGGCGGACAAGACAGGGGAATATTCCTTTTACAGTTATTCAGACGGGAACTTCAACTGTTGGATAAATGACAGTCTGATAATCAGCAACTGGGCACCTTATGCCAACGCCCGCGATATGGGCG
>JBDTEB010000015.1:0-2575 GCA_039922795.1 Chitinophagaceae bacterium | reverse complement strand
CTCATGAGTTGTTAGGTATCTGACTATGCTCAATGGATTCCCCCAGTCTGGAATATGCCGCATACTTCTTCGCATATACTTCTACGTTGGCTGGCTGCGGTCGGTATTCGGCGTCGAAACCCTGACCCATTGCTGCCATGGCGTCTTCCACTTTTGGATAGATGCCGGCGACAGTGGCGGCGAACATCGCTGCGCCCACAGCACAGGTCTGTTCAGATTTATGAATGCGAATGGGCATATTCATAACGTCGGCCATCACCTGCATGATAAAGGGTGATTTTTTAGCAACTCCTCCCAGGCCGATCAGGCCTCTCACCGTAACTCCCTCGTCATTGAAACGATCAACTATCTTTTTAGCGCCAAAACAGGTGCCTTCAACAACTGCACGAAATATTTTTGGCGTATCAGAACCCAGTCCAAGTTCGCAGATTGTGCCTTTTAATTCCTGGTTTGCATCCGGCGTTCTTCTACCGTTGAACCAGTCGATGGCGATCTCATTGTTTTCATCGGGTAAAAGCATGGCGGCCTGCCGGCTTAGTTCAGGTATGATGGCATCGATCGACTCATCGATCAATGATTTGATATTATCCGTTTTAATCCGGGATGAAAGGGGCAGAAGATGTCGCAGTGGCCAGGCAAGGATATCCCTGAACCAGGCGTAGGCATCTCCAAAGGCAGATTGTCCGGCCTCGAGCCCGGTCATGCCGGGGATTATAGAGCCATTTACCTGTCCGCAGATTCCTTTAACGAGTTTGCCCTGGATATCTTCAGCAGGAGCCACCAGCATATCGCACGTTGAGGTTCCCATTACTTTACTCAAATGATAGGGTTCGATCTGCCCACCCACCGCACCCATATGCGCATCGAAGGCGCCAATTCCGATCATCACGTCAGAAGGCAGACCAAGTCTTTCGGCCCATTCAGCACTGATCGTTCCGGCTGCTTCAGCGGAAGTATATGTTTTGGTAAAAAGCTTTTTTGTAAAACCGGTGAGCACCGGGTCGAGTGAACTGAAAAATTCGTCTGGTGGTAACCCGTTGTATGCTTCGGCCCATAATGATTTATGACCCGCGGCGCAAACACCTCTTTTTATGGCCGATGCCTTTTTTCCTCCGGTTAACACGAACGGAATCCAGTCGCAATGTTCCACCCAGGAATAGCAGGCTTTGCGTACAGCCTCATCTTCCCGCAGAACGTGCAGGAGCTTTGCCCAGAACCATTCCGACGAATAGATTCCGCCTACAAACTGAAGGTAATTGATATCGAATTTTTTTGCGTGATCGTTGATCTGCGCTGCTTCCTTTGTTGACGTGTGATCTTTCCAGAGCACAAACATGGCGTTGGGATTTTCGGCGAAGGCCGGGAGCATGGCAAGGGGAGTTCCCGATTCATCAACGGCAACGGGCGTCGACCCGGTAGTATCTACAGAAATGGCTTTTACATGGGAAGCTACAGAAGCACCGGCCTGCAAAAGACAGTGCCTGATGGTTTCCTCCAGTCCCTCAAGATAATCGAGCGGATGCTGCCGAAACCGGTTATTCGCAGGAGCACAATACAGCCCGTCTTTCCAACGGGGATAATAGAAAATGGACGATGCCACTTCCTGGCCATCCAATGCGTTAAGTATAATAGAGCGTACTGAATCTGACCCGTAATCGACCCCGATTACATAGACATCTTTTTTCATATGGCAATTCGTGTCAAAGTAACACTTAATTAATTCTTCGCAAATTTTTTTTTCAGACTACCGGATGTTCTGTGGATTGGGGATAAAATTGAGAAAAGCGTTGAATTTGCTGGCGTATTTTCTCCGGTCTAGCTTATAATAAAAGGCCCCCCGTTTTGATCCTTCCTTGTCTTTTTCCTTTTGTTTGATGAGCAGCCCCGAGGAGAGCACTTTCCGGATGAAATTCCTTTTATCCAGAACCGCGACGTAAATGCCTTCGTACAGGCTCTGCAGCTGCGGAAGGGTAAATTTCTCTGGAAGCAATTCAAAAAGTATGGGATGAAAGGCGGCCTTGTACCGAAGTTTTTCCTTGGCCATCTCAATAATCTGCGTATGGTCGAAGATGAGTTCAGGAACCTGATCCAGGGTAAACCATTCAGCGTGGTATTGATTATTTAACTGTTCCTCGTATTTGCGGATATCGATAAGGGAGAAATACGCAATAGAGATTGTTCGTTCGAGGGGATCTCTGCCCGGATCTCCAAAGGCATGGAGTTGTTCCATATACACACCGGTCAGTCCGGTAAGTTCTTCCAGGATCCTGGAAACCGCTGTTTCAAATCCTTCTGCCAGCTGAACAAAGCCACCCATCAGGCTCCAGTTGCCTTTTTCGGGTTCAAATCCCCGCTTGATGAGCAATAATTTTAATTCCTGTCCATCAAACCCGAATATAATGCAGTCGACGGCAACCAGCAGTCTGTTCTGCCTGAAGTAACGTCTCATAAGGAAGCGCAAATCATTGAGTTCAAGTATTGGTTGTTTGTTTTCGGACTTCTGCCTTTGTACAGGCGCTGTCGGGAAGCCATGCGGTGCCCGTGACAACTGACAGAAATACCATCGAATGAATTT
>JBDTEB010000014.1:0-3466 GCA_039922795.1 Chitinophagaceae bacterium | reverse complement strand
GATACTTCATCGAAGGAGATCCTGCGGAGAAAGATTCTGTTAGAAGGGCCTTTTTCGAAACGGATCACGCTGTTACCGATGATATCGCCGGCATATCCGCTAAAACTGTTCCTGAGACCGGCAGCTGCGCGTGAGAGGCGGTTGACTACAAGAATGTCTCTCTGCATAATTGAATCAGCGAGTTCGAAGTACCACTTGTCGTCTACCTTGTGCACTCCAATCAAACCTTTTTGTGTGATGGCCTTGCTGGTGATCACCTCACGGTAAGGCTTCACACCGGTTCTGAACTGAGAGAACATGTTAGGCGATGGTGTTACGGATGGTATTCCGCCAGGTAAAGTATCCCTGCGGGGAAGCTGCCTGTTAACTGTGTCCCTGCCAGGTGTGGGAGTCGGGGGCGGGGTTCTTCTCTTCTGTGCAAAAGTGATTCCTGAAAATAACAACAGGAGAAGAGTAAATGCTGTCGTTTTTGTTGCCTCAATAAGGCGGACATTGGTGAAAGTCATAATTGAAACGGAGAAGATAATGTGCCGACTACTGCGTAATCTGCTGGTAAAAAAATTATAATTGCATGGAAATCGAAAGCTTTGAAAAATTATTCTAACTTACCGGCCTACTTATCCAATTTTCAAAGGACAGGCTGGCGGTAAACAAGGCGATTTTACGCTATTTTCTCAAGGTCCTACCTTATGTATATATTCCAATATTATTTTATTTATTTTGATTTTTGAAAAAGTTTTTTTCTTAGAATTGTGCCAGCAAAAAGCCTGCATTACAAATTAACATTGACTAAAATTTAAAAAACAAACCATCATGGCGGACACAAAACCAATTGCAAACGTTAAAAGCAGTTCTACATCAGTACAACCAAAAAGAAGTGGCAACTCGGTATCATGGCTAGGACCATTGACCTGTATCATCCTCGGCTATGTTATTTGGCGTTTCGTATTGGGAGATGCAAGTAATTTTACCAATCCCGATCCAGCCGGCGGTTTCTGGCCCAAGCACCAGGGTCCAAAAAATGGTCTTGTGAGAATGTATGAAGGTGGTATCATCGTACCACTGTTGATCGCGTGTTTTTTAACTGTAATTACCTTTATCATTGAAAGGTTCCTTACTGTTTCTAAAGCTTCCGGTAAAGGCAATATTGCTGAATTCATTCGCAAAGTACAATACAATCTTGCCAACAAAAATGTTGACGCTGCCCTTGCTGAGTGTGACAGGCAGAAAGGTTCTGTAGGGAACGTAATGAAGGCCGGTCTTCGCAAATACAAAGAGATGATCGTTGAAAACGAACTGGATAGCGAACAAAAATTACAGGCTATTCAAAAAGAAGTGGAAGAAGCAACCGCTCTGGAGCTTCCGATGCTGGAAAAAAACCTGGTGTTTCTTTCTACCATCGCGTCAGTGGCAACCCTTCTTGGTCTGCTCGGTACGGTAATCGGGATGATTACATCATTCGCGGCACTTGGTGCAGAAGGTGGCGGAGACGCTGCAAGGGAACTTTCAAGAGGTATCTCTGAAGCGTTGTTCAATACGGCTCTTGGTATCGGAACCTCAGCGTTCGCGATTATCTTCTACAACATCTTTACTACCAAGATCGATTCAATCACTTACGGTATCGATGAAAGTGGTTTCACACTTACTCAGAGCTTTGCTTCTTTGTACAAATAAGAAACCTGCTTGCAGATTTCATTATGGAATCTAAGAGCCATTGAATCTAATAGAAACTTAAAAATCGTCTATGCCTAAACATAAAGTAGTACGAAAATCCACACCGATTGACATGACCGCGATGTGTGACGTGGCATTCCTCTTACTTGCGTTCTTTATTCTTACTACCAAGTTCAAGCCATCGGAAGCATTGGCGGTGGTAACGCCCAACTCGGTGTCGAACAAAATAGCTCCCCAAAAGGATGTTGTGTTGATCACCATCGATAAGGACGGCCAGGTTTATCTATCTGTTTCTGACGACAACACCAAAGAGAAGCGGGCGTTGCTGGAAGAAATAAACAACCAGAACAAGTTAGGTTTGACTGAAGCCGATATCAAGAACTTCCTTAATTCAGGGTCATATATAGGAGTTCCGTTTGCGAAGTTGAAATCTTATCTCGCCCTGACGCCTGAGGAATTGAAGAAAACGAAGATTGAAGGGATCCCGGTGCTGGATAGCACCAACAACCAGCTGACAGAGTGGATGCGCGCAGCTGCGACGGCCTTCGCAGGTAGCAAGATGAACTTGCTTGTAAAGGGTGACAATGCCTCAAAATACCCATCGTTCCAGGCTGTAATCAATGCATTCAAAAAGAATGATATGATGAAGTTTCAGATGATAACCAATCCTGAAGCGGTGCCGGCGGGAACAGAATTGTATAAGAATAATATGAAATTACAAGGCGAGGCGGCGGCAGCAGAGTAAATCAAGTTTTCACAAAAAAAATTACACGATCATGGCAGAAATGGAAACTGGCGGGGGTGGCCATAAAAAAGGACCCGGCGTAAAGAAAGGTAAAAAACTTTCTACCCGCGTGGATCTGACCCCGATGGTTGATCTTGGTTTTTTGCTCATCACCTTCTTCATTTTTACGACCACGATGAGTCAGCCTACGGCAATGCGTCTCAACCTGCCAAAGGACACAGAGAAACCTGAGGATCAAAATAAGGTGAAGGCCTCAGGGGCTTTAACCCTTTTGCTCGCAAAAAATGACAAGGTCTTTTATTATGAAGGTGAACTTGCTCCGGATGGCTCGAATTTCAAGAGCGCGAATTTTAAGGAGATCCGGCAGGAGATTATCAACAAAAAGAAAAATACCGATCCCAAGGATTTTATGGTGATCATTAAACCAAACAAGGAATCTACTTACAAAAATGCAGTGGATGCTTTGGATGAAATGACTATCAACGATGTGAAACGATATGCGATGGTTGATATTTTTGATGTAGAAAATCAATTAATCAAGGCCTCTGAGGGCGCGAAATAGCATGTCATCGGGTGTGGAAAAAGATTGAATTCGAATCTTTATAAAAATTTTTACAATGGATGTTAATAAAATTCTGAATGCGGATATACTCGATATTATTTTCGAGGGTCGCAACAAGGAGTATGGGGCATACGATCTGAGAATGACTTACAGAAAGCGTATGCTCACTGCGATTGTCGGGATGATGGTCTTCATATTGCTGCTTTTTGTCAGCTATGTGGTGGCCAACAAGGTTTCTGAAGGCGACAAGACGGAGATGGTAGTTAAGGACGTCCAGCTGGAAGAGATCAAGCAGGAAGAAAAGAAGCCTGATGTGCCACCCCCTCCGCCGCCACCAAAAGTGGAACCTCCAAAGGTAGAGATGGCGAAGTTTACTCCTCCTAAAATTGTAAAAGATGAAGAGGTTAAGGAAGACGAGAAGCCACCAGAACAGGAAAAACTGGAAGACACCAAGATCGGTTCTATCAACCAGGCAGGTATCAAGG
>JBDTEB010000013.1:0-10627 GCA_039922795.1 Chitinophagaceae bacterium | reverse complement strand
CCCGCCCCTACAAGGTTGTTTGGTGCTTTATGGGATGATGCCCTTTGATCAACCAGGGCGGACGCAAGGCCCGCCCCTACAAGGTTGTTTGGTGCTTTATGGGATGATGCTGCCCCTGAAAGGGTTTTTGCAATTAGTTCGGGATGAGAAAAATCCATGACTTTCAGGAAGGCGTTCAGACTTGAGTCGTTGGAAGTATGATGCGTGGAATGAAACAGGTAGCAGGAATAAACGGCTCTCGTAATGGCTACATAAATCAACCGGCGGTTTTCCTGCTCAGCCTGCTCTTTGATGAGCTGCTCTTTATCCGTGGCTTTTTCTTTTTCTATGGATATATATTCGCCACTGTCCGGATCACGGTAACTGAATAAATCCGCCTCTTTGTAAAAGACCATATCCAGAAAAGGGGCAAAAACAATATTATATTCAAGTCCCTTGCTTTTGTGGATGGTCACGATCTTGATGGCGTCTTCGTCGCTTTCCACGCGTTGTTCAAATTCATCGCCTGTCATTTCCATGCCTTCCATTCCACGTTGCAACCAACTTACCAGTTCAAGCGGAGAGAAATCTTTGTTGTTCTGAATCTTATGCACGAGTTCAATCAGCTGGTACAAATTGGCAATTACCCTTTCGCCCGTTCCTGCCGTTTTGGAATATCCCGGTGATGTAACAACAGGTGAATGATAACCTTCCGATGCCAGCAAAACCCGGCGCACGTCAAAATCTGCTATGAACGTCATCATGGCCGCATATACGCCATCCTTCGTCCAAATGTCGCGGTAGCCTCGAAATAAGCCTACGGCGGATTCCAGGTTGATTTTTCGAATGTCATTCTTTCCCAGTCCGGTAAAGGGCGATAATAATGCCTTGTTGATATGCTCATGCGAGATATCGATCATCGCTTCGAGCAGGTAGAGCAGCCACCGGGTGTCCTCGGACTTAAGGATCTTCTGTTCATCGATATTTACTGCGGATATCCCCTGGCGTGAAAGCGCCCGCTTCAGATTGCGCCCTTCTTTTCCAGCTCTTACCAGAATGCCAATATCACCGGCTTTTATGGGGCGTTCTTTAATGGTGTACTCCGGGTTCGACAATAGCTCCATGATATGCGCCACCACCGCATCGTACAAATGCTCTTTCGATTTCGTTTCGGTAACGGTAATCGGCACAACCGGACTACCTGCCTTTGTGAGTTCCCCTTTTTTATTCCCAGCAGGTGAATGTACCCTCCGATATTTAATGCCTTCAGCCGTTCCAAAAGCGAAAGTGTCAAAATCTTTCACCGGTTCAAAGAAAAGATTCATCGCTTCAATATACTTTTCCGCCGATCGGAAATTGGTATCCATCGTATAACGATGTTGCACTTCGGCACCCGCTTTGAAATACGTATGAATATCGGCTTTCCTGAATGCATAAATGGATTGCTTCGGATCACCGATATAAAACAGAATGGTTCCACTGCCGAAGATGCTATGAAAGATCTCGTATTGCCAGCGATCGGTATCCTGAAACTCATCGACAAATACAGCCTGGTATTTTTTTCTGAGTGCAGCCACGAGTCTTGGGTTTTCTCTTTTCGCAACGGCACGATGCAGGTTGAAGATCAGGTCGTCGAAGGTGAGCAGGTTGTTCCGCTGCATATACTCTCTGAGGCCGGTTTGTGCAGCGTTGATGGCCTGGCAGTTGATGTCGCTGATGACCTGGCTGATCTTTTTGGCAAGATCCGTAGCAAGGTTATCGCAGGTCTCGCAATGTGTAAGAATTTCGGCAAAAATTGTTTTAATGTATCCGGTGCTTCCATATTTTCCCTGGACGATTTGAACGATTTGCTTTGAATCTTTAACCTGATCCAAAAGATTTCTTGCATGGTGATTCTTTGCGATGCCAGCCCGTAATCTGGAATCATTTGCCTCAACGTAATGTTGCATTTCTTCCACCAGAGATTCCTGCTTGTCCCTGATCTCTTTCAACTCCGCAATGATCTTCTCATGATCCTCCTGGCAATAACTGTAACTCTTGCCTCTTTCATAACTGAAATATTTCTTCCCACCCAGGTGTTCATTTACTACGCCCTGGATACTGTCTCTTGACAGTCCACTATTGACCAGGTATATTAATAATTCCGCGGGGATGGTTGTCACCTGTTCTCTCCAGAAGATATTGATCTCGTCAGCTAGAACCGCCTTTTTATCCTGCAGGGTTTCTGCACCAAATAGCTGATCCGTTTCAAAGGCAAATTCTGTAAGTGTTTGCTGGCAGAAACTATGAATGGTGAGTACTGAAATTTCGTCAAGATAAAGCACCGCATTCCGCAATGATTTCTGTACCCTGTCACTGGCAATTTTTTTAATGTTCTGGCTGACGATATTGGCAATTGTTTCATCGGGAATCTTTTCTCCCAGGCTTGCTTTGTATGCCAGCCTGATAAATAGCCTGATCCTTTCTTCCAGTTCAGCGACGGCTGCCCTGGTGAAAGTGACCATCAGGATCTCCTTCACATTGATCTCTTTCTCAATGATCAGCCGCAGTACAAGGATGGCGACAGAATATGTTTTCCCCGTGCCCGCACTGGCCTCGATCAGGTTGCTGCCAGCGAGTTCTACAGTGTCTGCCTGGAAGGGTTTAAGGTCGTTCATGTTTTTTTCAAATTTCCGGATGATTTTGCAGGATGGTCTGCTGTGTCTGTCTGGAACGGTTTGAGGTCGTTCATGTCTTTTTCAAATTTCCGGATGATTTCGCAGAATGGTATGCTGTGTCTGCCTGAAAGGGTTTAAGGTCGTTCATGTCTTTTTCAAATTACTGGATGATTCAGCAGGATGGTATGCCGTGTCTGCCTGGAAGGGTTTAAGATCGTTCATGTCTTTTTCAAATTTCTGGTTAATTCTGCAGGATGGTATGCTGTGTCTGCCTGGAACGGTTTATAGTCGTTCATTTCTTCATTTTCTTTTCAAAATACCCTGGAAAGAAATCAATCAGCGGTAGGATCAATAGCTCCACATTTGCTTTGTATTTCCCAAGGAAATCGTCCTCCTCAAAAAATCCTGCTTCCTCTTCATTCAGCAGGTAGGTATCGTGAGATGGAAATTTTTCCGTATGAAGTAATTCCTTCATGGCAGATTTTAGTTTCGCTTCATTAAATTCGTGAATCTTTAAAGGATTCAATGGAATTCCCGGATCGAATGCAAGAACTGACTGGTGACCGGATTTATATAATTGAATCAGTTTTGTCAGCTTCTGCAGGGCCAGATCCTTTGGTATTTTCCCCGCTTTGAAAATATCCTGGTTTATCTTGGAGATAAAATATAAGGTATGATCCTCGCCAGCAGCAGCAAGCACCAGGTACCGGATATAGGCTTCGATTAAATATTTGGTTTCTTTTTTCGAGAAAGAAATAAACACCATTTTATCTCCATAAATGCCATTGATTTTTCCCTGAAGTACAGAACCGTCAATTTCCAGTTTAATGTCGATCCTGGTTTCCAGTTCTTCGCCGACAGTCTCCCGAAAAAGGTCCAGCTGTTTTTTCATGTCTACTTCCGTCTGTTTTACCGTAACAGGCGCCATATTTCTCAGGGGAAGCTTACCCGTTTTTACTTCCCTGTCCATCATCGCCGAAATCGCATCCGGCTCAATTTTCAAAAGGGTCTGCTTCAGACTCCACTCTTCCAGGTTGTTAAGCTCAAAAACTTCGGTGTCGCTGAGCAGAACGGTTTGTTCCCGGTAATTAATATCCAGAACCTTGTTGTAATAAAATTTGATCGGGTGTTTGTAAAAGGCCACCAGGTCCCTGAGGTCTATCGTAGAAAAATCAATGACATCATCCGGGGCAGATGTATTAAACTCAATGGCAACACTTTTAGCTTTTGCCTCGAGATAGTTTGGATAACTCTTCGCGCTCTTCCGACTAAAGCCATGCAGCGGATGCTTCGTTAACAGTGTTGCCCGCACCAACTCCGGTGATGAAGCATTGGCTTCGATATAATCCACCAGCTCATCAACCATTACAGAAGGCGGGATGCTCGTATTGTCTTTCGCGCTTTGTCCGAGGTAGCTCAGGTAGAGATAATCTTTGGCAGAAAGTAGCGTATCGAGAAAAAGGTGTTTGTCATTCTCCTTAACATTCCGGTCGCCGCGTACGCGTTGACCCTGCTCGATGAGGTTGAAACTGGCGGCAGTTTCTTTCCTCGGAAATTTATCGTTATTTAACCCCAGCAGGGCCACCACCCTGAACGGAATACTGCGCATGGGGATCAGTGAACAGAAGGTAATGCCACCACCTGCGAATGAGCCTGACCGTGAGCCTGTGGAAATAGTTTTCAGCAGGCTATGCGTGAAGATCTCAAAGCTTATCTCCTCTTCCAGAAATTCACCGGCGATATTGAAATTGGTGAGCTGTGATTGCAGCAGGATATAATCTTCCTCTATTTGTTCCTCGGGCTGGTAAAGCATGTTGGCGATCAGTCGTTCGGTGTAATCCACCCATTGTGCGATCGTACGTGCTTCCATGCGCTCATTGATGCTGTCAATTAAAATGCTGATGAAATGACAAAAACGAATGGCTTCCAGCGAGTCGCTGCCCTCGATGAGATCCAGCGGGAACAGGGATTCATTATCAGGATCAATGTATTCTTCACCACCGCCGATGCAGATCCCGTAAATGATTCGTTTGATCCCGTATTCCCAGCTCACAAACCGCGTATCATCTTCCTTTTTTCCTTCAATGCCAAAACGAATATTTGCAGCATCAACCATTTTTCTAAGTCGGTCAAGGTTCTGCAAACCAAAGCGGTTGCGAATAAATGCGGAATCAAGTAACTGCAGCACTTCTTCTGCCTTGAAGTTCAGCCGGTTTATTTTTAACAGCGCGCCGAGGGCGCTCACCATCGTGTCGCTGTTCGCAAAACTTTCATCCGCGATGGTAAATCTGAACTCGTACGGCGCATTCTTAAAGACCGCTTTTATAAACGGCGCATAGGCATCGATGTCAGTAACCATTACCACGATGTCTCTTGGTGAGAGTGACTCCTTTTTTTGATCGATCAGGTGCACGAGATAATTGTACAGCACTTCCACTTCGCGAACTATCGTAAAGCAGGAACTGATCATGATGGAGCCATCGCCGGGATCTTCCTGGTTTATTTTATTTCTTTCCGGATTGGCGGCGGCGCGAAAAATATCATTCTGTATCTTATGCAGCAGCGTATCTGCCGGAGGTGCTTCCAGCATTATCTCCTTCGAATTATTGATCAGCTCTTCATTTTTGAAAAGCATCAGGAAGGTGTCCTGGATCACACGTCCCCAGCTGGACAATAGCACATTGCCCTGGCTGGTATCGGTAGCATCACGGAACCCTCTGGCAATCATCCAGGCCATGAGTTTTTCCGTTTTGTCTTCAAACCAGTACACTTCCGGGGCAGGGTTTACCAGGTGAAAATGGATCTCGGAATAGTTTCCGATCTCATACAAAAGGTCAAGGTGATAATCAGTGATGATAGAGAGTCCGAACAGGTGGAGGACGGGAATTCTCGCCTTCAGTTTTTCCTGATTTTCCGATATGGTGAGCGCTTCCCTGATGAATTTCCCGATCACTGTTTTATCCGGCAGTCTTTCTTTCACTATCTTTTTTGCGCGGCTCCACAAATACTGTTGCCACTCTTCTCCCAGCTCGGGAACCGGCTTGCCCTCGTTCCACGATTCTATCCATCCCGGCCGGTAGATCTGGTACTGGTCGAAAAGATCGGCTGTTTTCTCTGCCAGTCCCATCCGTTTCAGGTCTTTATCCTGACCGCCATGGGTGTAGTAGGAAGAAACAAAATTAAACCGCTCAATAAATTCGGGTTCGCCGAGTATGGTGTATAAAAGCCAGCTCGAATTTTCGGCAGATAAAATATTCGGATACAGTCCGCCAAGAAGGTAGTAGATCTTCTGAATAATTTCATTCGGACTTACAAAAACAAAGTTCGCCGCGATGTCGTTGTTCTCGGCGATCTGCATTTTCAACCAGTTGTTCATGCCCTCCGTTTGCGTCACGATGTATTGTGGCTGGAAAACATTTTCGGGAGCGTTCTTCAATTCATCGCAGAGCTGGCCTGCCAGACTGAATAATGAATTCGATATGTTGAGTTGTAAGGGCATTATTTTTTTACAGCAAATTTTCTTCTTTTAATCTTTCCGTAATTCCTGATGCGCGTTTTACTCTTTTTGCTGCGGTGGATCTCAGTACATCTTCCGCTGACTGGATCAGTACTTTCGATTTGGCACGCGTAACGCCGGTGTACAATAATTCGGCAGTGAGAAGGGGTATTTCTCTGGCCGGCAGCATCACGAGTACCTGGTCGTATTCGCTGCCCTGGCTTTTGTGAATGGTCATGGCGAATACGGTTTCCGATTCGGCCAGGAAGCCCGGCGGTATGGACTTTACACCGTCCGACCCATCTTCAAACCAGGCCTTTAAATTGCCGGCCGCATCTTTCCTTATGATACCCACATCGCCGTTAAAGAGATCCAGTTCGTAATAATTCTTTGTGATGATGATCGGCCGGTGTTCGTAAAATTCAGTCGTTGTCCGGATCAGTTTTTGTTGAGCCAGGTATTTTTCCACCTTCTTATTTACAGCATGAACACCCTGATCACTGCTACGGATCGCGCACAACACACGAAGGGTATTGAATTTTTTTATGGCAGATTTAATATCGGGTTCGTTGATATATTCGGTATAGCCTTTAATAAACGCTTCGAATAAATGCTCATCGTATGTCGTGTCGATCTGCAGTTCCTGATGGTCATTTGCGGAAATAAAGGTTTCAATAATTGCTGATTCATTATTGATAATCGCCCTGCTGAATTTACCGATGCCCTTGTCGGCACTAAAGCGGTAGCTCTGTTTCAATTCGATGATATGATTTGCAAGAGAATGTTCTCCGGCTTCGATGGTTGTAGAAGACAGGTGCGACTGAGCTACCTCTGCAGGTTGAATTATTTCCTGAATTTTCAACGGTACCCGTTTTTCCGGAACACTATTGCAGAGATCTCCAAAAAGACTACCGGCTTCCACGGAGGCCAGCTGGTTTTTATCACCCAGCAAAATGAGTCTCGTATGCGTACCGATTGCGTTCATAAGTTTGGCAAACAGCGCCGCATCTATCATTGACGATTCATCTGCGATTACCAGGTCGTACGCGAGCGGGTTTTCTTTATCGTGACGGAAGTAGGGAGAATCTGGTTTATAACCCAGCAAACGATGGATGGTCAATGGTTTTAGCGAACCCAGTTTATCTGTCCCTCCCCCGGAAGCTTTGCCAGTGGCGGATCTTAATGATTCGGCCATACGTACCGCAGCCTTCCCTGTTGGAGCAACCAGCGCCACTTTAAGATCGGGGTTAATCGCATAAAGGATGGCAAGGATCTTTGCCACAGTTGTCGTTTTTCCTGTGCCTGGTCCGCCGGTAATGATGGTGAGGTTATTCAAAACTGCGGAGATGGCTGCGATCTTCTGCCAGTCGTCTTTCCCGGCGTTTGGGAAAAGGGAACCAATCAGTTTGCTCTGCACCTTCAGTATCTCCGGATTAAAACCTGGATTCGTTGTAATAAAAGATTTAATTCTCTCCAGTATATCCGTTTCGTAGGAAAAATACCGCTGTAAATAAAGCCGGTTGGCATGAAGAACAAAAGCTTTCTTTATATGCTGATCGGTTGTAACCCAGGGGTTTTTTTTCAGGGCAGATGGATTGAGCAAAATGGTTTCATCTGCCAGTTCTTCTTCCGCTTCACCGAGGTCAAGACAGATATGTCCCTCAGCCAATTTTCTCGAGACCAGATAGGCATACGGCCGCAGCGCTTCGCTTCGAAAAAAACCCGCGAATTGCTGGTGAACGTCTGTGAGCGTTTGCATCTTATTTACCGATTTTATTACGCTTTTCAAAGAAACAATTATCGCAGCAACAACAGACTTCCGCTTCTGTTTAGCGGTCCGCAGATCGTGTTGGCGCTTGCTTTATATACGTAGGTGCCTGTGGGCTGCGGGAAACCCTTGTAGGTTCCATCCCAGCAATCGTGTGGATTGGTGGTATGAAAAATGAGATTGCCTGCCCGGTTGTACACCGAGAGACTAAACCCGGTTACGCTGCCCCAGTTGCCCGCTCCAAAACAGTCATTGCTTCCATCACCATTTGGTGAAAAGGCATTGGGCAGATTAAATGAATTGGCGACCTGGTTGGTACTTACTTCCACCCGGATGCTGTCTTCAGCAAAGCAGGCGTCGCCAGAGAAAACTTTTACATGATAAACCGTCGTTGTCGCCGGGCTGGCCAGTGGATTGGCGACAGTGGCGTTACTCAGTGAGGCTGCCGGAGACCATTCGTATGATTTACCGCCGGTTGCAGTGAGCCTGCTGGATCCCAGCACGCAGCTGATATCGTTTGATTTGCTCACGGAAGTAGCGGGTTTGAAATTGGTATCGAGCGTGACCGTTACAATCATGCTATCGCATCCGCCCTGCACGCTTCGGATGGTGTCTTCATAAACGCCACCCGTGCTCACCACATGACCGGAGGGAAGGGTATATTTCTGACCCGCGCAAATGGATGCGGTAAGCGTAGATCGCGCAGCTGACCTCACCAGCAACTGAACCGAACTGATCAGGCTGTCGCAGCCGGTGTTTCCCCGCAAAGTATCGATATAGGAGCCGGGCACGGGCACGCGTCTTCCGGAGGGCAGGGTGAATAATTGTCCGCTGCAAAGCGAGCTGCTAACTGTTACCAGCGGAGCCGGTTTTTTTATGGTAATCTTTATGCTATCGGTTGAGGCGCATCCTTGCGCGCTGGCTGTGAATGAAGTGCTGACAGAAAATTTTTGAACCAGGTCGGAGGTGCCGGTATTTTTGGCAGTGAAAACGGGGTTGGATATTGATGTGGAACTTAACGACCCGGCGGGGGTCCAGCTGTAAGCATATCCGGGGTTAGATGCGGTTCCAATCTGGATGGTTTGTCCGGGACAAAGTACCAGATCATCGCCGGCTTTTGAAGGCGGCATGTCGGTGTAGATCGTTACATTCTTTATCGAATGATTATCGACTCTCGAACCCGTGGCTGCGGTGAATCCGAGATACCCTGCGAAATTAAATTGCTGGAAACCGCTCAGGTACAGCGTGTTGTTGACATAGACGTCAATATTTCCCGCGTTATAGTTGATTTTGGCGTGGTTGTAGGTAGATGAGCGAAGGAAATTCAGGCTCCCGTTGTTGTCGGCAGTGGGTTGAGGGGCACACTCATTGTAGCCAACTCCATAGCGGATAGTTATTTTGGGATAGAGCGCCGGGTCGGGATTGCTGCAGTTGGGATAGGTGTCAAAACAAACTTTCAATCCGTTTGCGTTGGCGGGTATGCCCAGTCCCTGCCCATTTACAAAGGACGATGGGGGAATGTCGAGAAAGCAAAAGGCCATACCGTCTGCGCTGGTTCCATCGAAGATCCTGAAGTCGAATTCCGCTACCCACTTGTTGCACAGCGAAAGATTTATGGGCTGGTTGTAAAAGATCGCCCCCGATTGTTGAGTTTGAGAAGGGCTAAGGATCAATTCTCCATTGTTGGTGCCGGTGATATTTCCCACGAATGCGGAGCCGCTAAGGTTCCATCCGCTGGTGTTGACGGGGGTTCCCTGCAGGCTTGCGAAAACGTAGGTCTGGCTGAAAGCGTTCAGGCTAAAGCAAAGCAACAAGACAGCCAATGCCCGGGTAAAGAACAAGCGGGTGATTTTTAGAGACGGGGAAAAAGGTTTGGGCATATCGGTTTACAATCCTGTTGGCTAAAATACTGATTTAGTTTAAATGGACTGCCGGCAATCGGCGTCAGCAATAAGCTGCCTGCATTTTGATTTGATAAATCATATTTTTGATACACGTTTCCGGTTGTTTAGGCAAGCATCTACATTATGAAAGCGAACTGGTTTCCTGTATTACTTTTTATCATCATCATCGGGGTTCTGGTGAACAAATTGATGACAACCAGTTCCGGTGAGAAAGATTTGCAGACGTTGGCCCATAATTTCCGTGACGAACATGCGACAGACAGCACCTGGGCTCCTCCTTCTACGGCTACCAGTGATGAAGTGAATTACGGCCGGGAACTGATCGCTCACACCGCGAAATATCTTGGACCCAATGGTTCGGTAGCCAAAATCTCCAACGGCATGAATTGTCAGAACTGTCACCTCGATGCCGGTTCACGTCCCTGGGGAAATGATTTTAGCGGCGTATATGCCACCTATCCCCAGTTCAGGCCCCGGTCTAATTCCATGCATCAGATCGCTAATCGCGTGAATGACTGCCTGGAACGCAGCCTCAACGGAACTGCGCTCGACACAAACAGTCGCGAAATGCAGGCCATCGCTGCCTATATGATATGGCTTGGATCTGATGTGCCATTGGGTACGAAGCCTCGCAGCGCCGGGCTGCCCAGGCTTCCGGTACTGATGCGCGCCGCCGACGCGGAAAAGGGGAGGATCGTTTATAGGAGTTCCTGCCAGCGCTGCCACGGCGCAAACGGTGAAGGCAAGTCCGAGGCGAACCAGCTTGAATATATCTATCCCCCATTATGGGGTGAGAAAAGTTACAATGATGGGGCCGGACTTT
>JBDTEB010000012.1:0-8420 GCA_039922795.1 Chitinophagaceae bacterium | reverse complement strand
CGGTGGAATGGCAGATTAAATATGGCCGGAAAACCGGCAGGCCCTGGGGCATTTCAGAATCGGGTTATAATATGATCAATGCCGGTTCCAGTTATCAGTACCGTGCATTCGGCGCGCCCGGGCTCGGCTTGAAACGGGGGCTTGAAGAAGACACCGTGATTGCGCCTTACGCGTCCGTAATGGCACTGATGATAGCGCCGGAAAGAGCCTGTGAAAACCTGGAGTTGCTTCAGAAAAAAGGAATAGAGGGAAAGTATGGCTTTTATGAAGCGATTGATTATACCCCCTCGCGTTTACAACGTGGGCAAACCAGTGCCATCGTTTACTCTTTCATGGTGCATCATCACGGCATGAGTTTGCTATCCCTGGCCTATCTCCTGCTGGATAAACCAATGCAGAAACTATTTGAACTGGAACCACAGTTCAAGGCCATATTGCTATTGTTGCAGGAAAGAATTCCAAAGGCAACATCGTTTTTTGCTCATACAACAGATATAGCGGATATCAATTATACGGCAAGTGGCCAGGAAACAAGAGTACTAAATACGCCAAACACATCAATTCCCGAAGTACAATTATTATCCAATGGAAAATATCATTTGATGATTAGTAATGCAGGCAGCGGTTACGGTCGCTGGAAAGATATTGCCATTACCCGCTGGCATGAAGATATAACCTGCGATAACCGTGGAACTTTTTGTTACATCCAGGATGTGGGATCTGGTAATTATTGGTCCAACACTTATCAGCCCACGCTTAAAAAAACAGACAAATATGAAGTGGCTTTTTCACAAGGGCGTGTTGACTTTCATATCTCAAAAAATGAAATAGAAGTTCACACAGAAATTGTTGTTTCGCCGGAAGATGATATCGAAATGCGCAGGTTACATGTCATAAATAGGTCCCGTATACGAAAAACACTGGAGTTCACCAGTTATGCAGAAGTAGTACTGGCATCTGCCGCGTCAGATTTAATGGCGCCTGCTTTCAGTAATCTTTTTGTTCAAACCGAAATTATTCCTGGCAAACACAGCATCCTTTGCACCCGCAGGCCGAGATCGGTGGAAGAAAATTCCCCGTGGATGTTCCATCTAATGGCAACAGAGGGGAAAGTTGCTGATGAGATATCCTATGAAACAGACAGGATGGCGTTTATTGGCCATGGCAACTCGATTGTGAATCCGCAAGCCATGAACAAACCGGGTAAGCTTGGGGGAGGCGAGGGATCTGTTTTAGATCCTGTTGTTGCCATTCGCTATAGAATCACCATTGAGCCTGAAGAAAAGGTAACTATTGATTTGGTTACCGGTATTGCCGAAACGAAGGAAATTTGCCAGAATTTAATCAATAAATACCAGGATAATATCTCTCACAAAGAACGTGTGTTTGAAATGTCGTGGACACATAACCAGGTAGTGCTTCGCCAGATAAACGCCTCCGAAGCAGATGCACAATTATACAGACGACTGGCAGGTTCTGTTCTTTTCGCCAACGCAGCATTTCGTGCCGATGCTGCCATTCTCATCAACAACCACAGACAACAATCCGGGTTATGGGGATATGCTATTTCAGGTGATTTACCCATTATTCTGCTGAAAATTGAAAACCTGGACAATATGCAATTGGTAAAACAATTGATACAGGCACATGCCTATTGGCGCCTGAAAGGGCTGGTGACCGACCTGGTCATCTGGAATGAGGCCCACAGTGGGTACAGGCAGGTTTTTCAAAACGATATCCAGTCGCTGATTCCGACTGAGTTAAATGGTACAAAAGGAGGTATATTTTTAAGAGCGTCCGATCAGATATCAAATGAGGACCGTATATTATTTCAATCCGTCGCCAGAGTTATTATTGCCGATAGCGGCGGAACATTGGCAGAACATGTCAATAGAAAAGAGCTTGCAAAAGTGGCCGTTCCTTTTATGGACAAAAATCCAACCCAGGTGATTGTTCAAAGACCCATTCCTCAACCCCGGGACCTTCTGTTTTTTAATGGGTACGGAGGTTTTTCACCAAATGGGAAAGAGTATGTTATTGTAACAGATAACACAAAAAAGACGCCTGCCCCGTGGGTAAACGTAATTGCGAATCCCAATTTCGGAACGGTTATTTCAGAAAGTGGATCGGCATATTCGTGGACCGAGAATGCACATGAATTAAGACTTTCGTCATGGAGCAACGATCCTGTATCCGATACCAGCGGAGAAGCATTTTATATTAGGGATGAAGAGAGTGGGCATTTCTGGTCAACCTCGTTGTTGCCGGCAGGTGGGCAGACTCCCTATATCACCCGCCACGGGTTTGGCTACAGCGTTTTCGAACACATCGAAGATGGCATTTATACTGAAATGACCGTGTATGTTGATCTGGCATCGACTATTAAATTCATCGTTTTAAAAATCAGGAACCAGTCAGGCAGGGCACGCAATTTATCTGCTACGGGTTATATTGAGTGGGTGTTAGGCGACAACAGAACGAAAACGGCCATGCACATTCATACTGAGATTGATCCCGATAGCGGTGCGCTATTTGCAAAAAATCAATACAACACCGAATTTAATAACCGGGTGGCATTTTTTGATGTTGACTATCTGAAAAAAACATTTACCGGTGATCGAACAGAATTTATTGGCCGTAATGGCAGTTTGCAACGTCCCGAGGCCCTCTCCCGTTTAAAACTTTCCGGAAAAATAGGGCTTGCATTGGATCCTTGTGCAGCTATACAGGTTCCGTTTTTTGTAGCAGAAGGTGAAGAGCAGGAAATAATTTTCAGGCTGGGAGCCGGCAGAGATGCTAAAGAAGCAAGTTCTATAGCGAAGCAATTCAGGGGAAAGCAAATGGCAACTGCGGCATTGGAAAAGGTAATAAAATATTGGGAAGAAACCACTGGTGCCTTACAGGTGGAAACACCGGATGCTGCAATAAATATTATTACAAACGGCTGGCTTACTTATCAAACTTTATCCTCCAGATTGTGGGGAAGGAGCGGATTTTATCAGTCGGGCGGAGCTTTTGGTTTCAGGGACCAGCTGCAGGATGTGATGTCTCTTTTGAAAACAAGGCCTGAACTTGCCCGTGAACAGATTTTGCTTTGTGCATCCCGTCAATTTAAAGAAGGCGACGTACAACATTGGTGGCATCCGCCAGTCGGCCGCGGCGTACGCACACGTATCTCAGATGATTATTTGTGGTTGCCATTGGTTACAGCCTATTATGTTAAACATACTGGAGATAGTGGCATACTCGACATCCCAACCAACTATTTGGATGGCCGAATGCTAAACCCCGGAGAAGAATCTTATTTTGATCTTCCTTACGATTCAGGGTTGGCGGTACCACTGTACACCCATTGTGTACAGGCCATAAAACACGGATTGAATTTTGGCGAACATGGCTTGCCGCTAATAGGTACCGGTGACTGGAACGATGGATTTGATAAGGTAGGGCAGCATGGGAAGGGAGAAAGTGTATGGCTTGGATTTTTTCTTTACGAGATACTTAATGATTTTGCCGAGACTGCGTCATTGCATAACGATCCGACATTTTCCGATACCTGTAAAAATGAAGCGAAGCGGTTAAAAGAAAATATTGATGCGCATGCCTGGGATGGTCAATGGTACAAACGTGCCTGGTTTGACGACGGTACCCCACTTGGCTCTAAAATCAATGACGATTGCAAAATTGATTCTATTGCCCAAAGCTGGTCCGTTTTATCAGGCGGCGGCAATGAAACCCTGATTCGCACTGCTATGGAATCGGCCTATAAAAATCTGGTACAAAAAGAGGTAGGCATTATTCAATTACTCGAACCTGCTTTTGATAAGTCTGAGATGAATCCCGGTTATATAAAAGGATACGTACCCGGTGTAAGAGAGAATGGCGGCCAGTATACACATGCGGCCGTCTGGATGATCATGGCGTTTGCCCGGCTGGGCAACAATGAACGGGTTTGGGAATTATTAAATATGATCAATCCAGTTAACCATGGTAAAACTGCAGCGGAAATCGCCGTCTACAAGGTAGAACCTTATGTGCTTGCTGCCGACGTTTACTCCCGCGCGCCGCACGAAGGCCGGGGCGGCTGGACATGGTACACCGGTTCTGCGGGCTGGTTGTATCGATTGATCACCGAATCATTTCTCGGTTTGCATCAGGTGGGAAATCAACTGACATTTACCCCTTGTGTACCAGAAGAATGGCAATCATTTAAAGTGACCTATCGGTATAAAAATACAGTCTATAATATTGAAGTAATGCGAACTTCTGAAGATAAAAAAATGTCTGTAACAGTAGATGGAGTGACGAAGGAGGAAAATATGATTACGCTTACAGATGATGGGGCTGAGCACAAAATAATGGTAAACTGCCTTAGGTAGCAGTTATGGTTCGGCGGGTTCTTTGGTAAGATCACATGGTATCTAAACCGCTGTCGCGTTTATTTTTTTGTGTCGGCTTTGCCATTCATTTGTTTTGTTATGCCCAGCCAGAACTCCATTTCAGCCTTATTCGTTGTAAGGTATCCGGTTTGCCATTTATCATCATCTTGTAATCCATGCCATGCTTTTGGATCGCCAGTGTGCTGATTAACATAATTGCGCCACCTATATTGTTGATATATGGCAATAATATTTACTGCATGTGCCTGGGCCAATGCCGGGTTGCCCTCAACAATAACCAAATTGTCATCATTTTTGGCACTGGCTTTTGGCCCCAGGTTATGCGATCCGGTCATTAGAATGGGGTGATCCCCAAAAGGATCAATGACAACAACCTTGCTGTGAACATTCACCATGCTCATTCCCAGTAACTCTGGAACCCAGGAGGCAAAATTGGCTTTAATAGATGCGGGTACTTGTACCTCCTGCGACATGGGCTCAGGTGCTTTAGTACCTCCGGCAAACAAAACAACGGGGTGAGCCCTCGCAGCAGTATAAAGTTCGTTTGCAGCAGCTTGTATACCTGTTTTCTGGGGCAATTTAGCCTCTTCTGTAAGTTTTGGAATTTCCTGATTTACGACTCCATGTATATACAGGTCAGGGTTATATGATGGATTATTACCTTCTTGATGTCGGTTGAGAATGCTCTGCAAAAGTGTCCAGCGAGCCGGATCGTCCTGATAAGGTCCAGGATTAAAGAACAGAAAAAGTATTCCCTCTTTTGCCTGGTTAATGAGTTGCCGGGCTTGTTGTAAATCCTCTTGCGCGTCGGTCGGGGTAAACCAAACGGTAACCTTTGCCGAGTCCACTTGAAAAGTTTTTTGCGCAGAATTCGATGTAATGAGTTCAGGAGGAAAATTATTGCCCGCCTGGCGAATAAGTTGCCATTCATGCAGGAATGCCTCTGCGACAACTGCGTCATTTATGATCAGCGCGTTATTTGCCTGGGTGCATAAACCGGTTACGGTCCAATTTGTGCTCCCTGTAAGAACCCTTTCCGCTTTTCCATCCTTGTCACAAAAAACCACAAACTTATTGTGAGCAAAATGTCCAGAGGACACAATCCGATCGAAAACATTGATTTTTGTTGTGTCTTTCAGCTGTTTTCTTATCACTGCATTTTCATCTTTATCCGGAGGCTTAAATGCGCCATTTGCGAGAATAAGACTGGCATTTGATCCCATAGCTTTTAATGCGTTCAGCAATTCGGGGTCATTGAGTTCGTACAGAGCCGCAAATATTTTCCCACCCGATTTAATTGTTTCATCCATGAGAGCAAGGATCTGCGTCCTGAGTAATCCACTCAATGCGTTACGCAGCGGATCGCCTGGTGTAGCGATTATTTTTGAGAGTGTTGTCCTATTTGCAGCTCCATCCTGAGATTTTTGCTGCAACTCTTTTGCTACCCACTGACTGGCAATAATTCCTTTGTTAAAGTAAGCAGACATTGCCTTGCCATCCTGCCCCGAAATATTGACCCGTTTGCTGGTATTACTTTTTAATGCGTCTTTTAATTGCAATGGCCCGGGACTATAAGAACCTGTCACAGGTATAATGGTATATTCGACTACATCTCCTGGTTTGACCGAGTAGTCCCACCAGAGATATCGTTGAACAGGCCATTTCCAAGCTGGATCAGGCAGGGAATCTCCCTGTTTGAAGCCAGTAAAGTTATGCAGGTACCCTGTTGTCTTTTTACCGATTCTAGTTAACGTGCGTTCAATAGCATATCCCCTGCAGCCGGCAATAGGGTTTCCATCTGCTGGAAACCAGACAAGACAAATATGATCGCCATTGTTGTAAACTTTTAAATCTATGCTCATGAAATACTATTTTTTGATAAACAATAAATTGTGTCATTTGAAAAAGTACCGTCAATAAAAGTTTGCAAAAAGCCGGAAAATGGCATCACTACCTCTTGGATAGCAGGATGCGAAAATTGTCTGAAATAAATTCAAGACAACAAATCGTTCTGTAAAAAGTATTTTTCTGGAAATACTATTTTGCCAGCCTGGATAGGGAACAGGAAGAAAGCAGATATTTTGGAAAAGATAAAAACAGGATGTAAAACTATTTTTATTTTACAGTATGTACAATACCCTGATAGTGGTATTGTACATTCAGCATTTGAGATTTATTAAACGCATGGTTGTTCAGTAATATCCCATCCATTATTTTATGATTCCCTCTTGCTTCATCCATTGAGTAGCAAGTGAAGGCCACACCTCTGCTGCAGGATTGCCTTTTCTTAACCCATAGCCATGACCACCTTTTGGATATACATGTAACTCCATGGGTACCCTGGCATCGTGCAATGCATAGGCAAAGCTTAGCGGCACCCCAATAGGATCATCATTAGCCACAAACAGAAACATGGGTGGCGTATCCTTGTCAATCTTTAAATCAGGAGCCAGTTTATGATCAGGACCCGACGCGAGGGAACCAGGATAGATCAACAAAGCAAAATCAGGCCGGGGGGACAATGAATCAATTGCATCCATGGGCGGGTAGGTGATCTTGTCAAAAGAAGTACCCGCATGGGCGGCAAGAATACCACCAGCAGAAAATCCCATAACTCCTATTTTATGGGTATCCAGTTTCCACTTTGATGCATCGCTTCTTATCAAACGAATGGCTCGTTGTATATCCTGCAACGCGCCTTGTTGTTTATGGGGTACGCGGTATTGTAAAACAAAAGCGGTAATGCCCAATTGGTTTAGCCATTTCGCTACTTCCTCCCCTTCCAGATTAATGGCAAGATATTTATTGCCACCACCGGCGCACACAATTACACCTGCATCATTGTTTTTTTTACCCGCAGCGTTATAAACCGTAATAATGGGATCAGTGACATCAGTTAATCTTATCACGCCATTAGATGTATCCGGATATATTTTCGCAGCATGTTTTAAGCCATCTTCACCAGGAACCTTACCCGGCCATAAATGAATAACTTCATTGCTTTGTGAAAAGCATTGCTGCGCCATTGCCAATAGGATTATACCTGTTATTAAATGTCTCATGGGGATGTGTTGTTGTATTTTTTAGAAGGGCTTACAGGTTCATGTCCAAACATGATCATACTTTAATATATTTTTCTTACCTGCACCCCATTCAAAATGGTTTCGCCTTTCTTTTTTATAAATTCAATGACTATGCCGGTGTTATTTCTTACTTCTGTTTCGAATTTTTCGGCGTAAGCTGTTTCTGGTACAAGCTCGCGGGTGTTGCTCAGGTCTTCAATAACTTTTTGCCTGTTAATAATCACATCAAACGTTCGTTCCCTGGTGTCTTCTTTGGCCGTACTGTCTCCCAAATTGTAAACCAATGTTTCTCGTTCTTTATTAGAAAGTAATTCCGCAAACAGAAGGGTTACTTCATATTTACCATCGGGCACATCCAGTTTAAAACTTTCAATCCCTGTTCTTTCCGTTTCGTAGATCGGATCGTAATCGGTTCCTAAGATATTTTTATTCGATCCAAAACTTTGCCTCGTATTTCCTTTCATTGTAAATACAGTTCCACCAATATAACCCCACCCGCCTTTTTCATACGCTTTTTCGGGTAGCCATACCTGTTGTAACTTTTCATCTATAAAATAACGTGGATCACCAAGACTGATATTTATTTCTTTAAACGGAATATTTGCGCTCCTGAGATTTGGCGGGATCATCAGAAAATTCACTTCAATATAATCTTTATAACTCATTGTGCTGCTGGAAGTGATTGCTTCAAGCGTGTTTGTTCCCTTGATAAATGGAACGTTGAAAGTTGCGATACCATCAATGGCTTCCACTTCATCCAACAAATTTCCATTTACCAATAGCTTTACTTTCCTCTGATTGGAAAACACTTCTACCGGTTGAACACATACAGGCTTATCGTCACTCTCCGCTACTCCGCTTCTAAGCGTCCAGCTCCGCGAAGCTATTTTTATAAATGGTTGCTGAAGTAGTTTTGATTGATAGAAAAGATAAACGT
>JBDTEB010000011.1:0-3485 GCA_039922795.1 Chitinophagaceae bacterium | reverse complement strand
AAACCCACTGATGATTCTGAATGTTGGGCCTGTTTTCTGCAGGTAAATCGGGCCATTTCCAACCATACTTTTTTACCCTGTTTACCAATACCGGGTTTTCTTTTGATGATAACCTTGACAGCGTTACCAACCTGTATTCTTCGCCAAATAATTCGCGCGTACGCTCATCGAGGATATAATCCATGGTAACTTCGGCATCGCTGATTAATCGGGCATTTGAGCGGCCCCGAACTTCGTTGATGTCATTTTTTGCCAACGCGACGGAACCCTTTTTCATATAGGCTTCAGCCCGTAGCAGATAAGTTTCGGGTAAGCGCATGATATAGATATCAGCATCATAAAACTCCTGGTTGCCATTGATGTGTTTGTCGGTAGAGAACTTCCATATTCTTGGGTAAATACTTTTGATGGTATCACTGGGAATAATTTTATTCCAGTCACCCCTGACTTTAATTTCGTTAAAGACATCGTTCCAGGGCTTGCCGCCAGCCTGCTTTATATTCCGTTCGATATTGGCCTCGGAATTTCGGATATCCTGCCCGTTATTTTGCCATATGTCGTAGAAGAAATAATTAGTAGGTCTGTTTTGTGAAGCGCCAACGCCCCTTTCGTCATTTCCCGTTTGACTCGATTGTCCATTAGCGAATTTCGTTGCTCCCTCTCCAAAGAAGAAATAGGAATTTCCGGCATTGTCTTTTGATTGCCGGTTTACAAAATATGCGCTGGACTGAAATGCAAATTCCAGCAACAGTTTATTCGATGTAGCAGAATTGGGCATGCCGCCAGTGCCTCCGATTGCATTTGCATAATCGTATTGAACCACCCAGATGGCTTCTTTATTACCTTCCTGGTAGTTGAAATTACCCGCTCTGAACAAATCCCAGTACACGTCTTTACCTGCTTCAGTGGCTCGTTTACCAAAACGGCTTTTCATCAGCTGGTAATCGCCATCGGTACGATTGATGACATTCGATGCCGCTGTAATGGCTTCGTCGTAGTATTTCACCTCTTTGGTATGATCGCCCAGGCTTATGCAAATTTCTGCCAGCAGGTGATCTGCTGCGGCGCGAACGATTCTGCCCGGCCGGGTTGTGGTTTTGGGCAGGTTGGCCGCGGCAAAGGAAAGATCTGTTTTACACTGCTTCCAGACATCTACTCTGGATGCCCGGACAAAGTCAAGCTTTGGAACCTTTTGAACCGCTGTAATGATTGGCCAGTCACCAAACAGACCAACCAGGCATCTGTGCGACCAGGCCCGGAAATACATTCCTTCAGCCAGAAGTTCATTCTTCTGAACATCGCTGGTGAATTTTATTGCAGGATTATTACAGGCCTCGATAACGTTATTCGCATAGGTGATTATCTGGCTAAGGTTTGTAGCCCAATACCCGATATATCCAGGTTCGGTAGGCGTTAACAGCGTCCAGTTACTGGTAACGAAGCTGTTCACAGTACTGAAAAAACCGTCGAGACCCAGGCCGGTCATGATGTAATTATGATATTGGTAACTAGAAAAAGATAAATACTGCATCTTGTTATGCATATAGTTTATCGCCAGGTCAATTTGCGCAGGAGTAGTGTACGAGGTCTCGGTCGTAAGTTGAAAAACAGGCTCATCGAGGATTCGATCCTTGTTACAACCGATCGCCGTCGTCATCAGAAACGTAATCAGTATTATTTTAAGTGAGAGAAAGTATGGTTTCATCTTTATTTTATTTAGGAATTAGAAAGATATAATTGCACCAATGGAGTAGGTTCTTAAAACAGGGTAGCTTCCGTAAAAAATGCTTCCCGGATTAGCCGCGATCGTTCCGCCGTCTTCAGGGTCCAACCCTGTCCAGGTCGACCTGGTAAACAGGTTGTTTCCGCTGACGTATAATCTCAGGTTCTGAAGTTTGACTTTCTCCAAAGAGGCCTTGTCAAAGGTGTAAGAGAAGGTGAGATCTTTCAGCTTGGCAAATGCCCTTGTGTTCCAGAACCAGTAACCCTGGCTGTTAACCCACTCTGCACGAGGATACAGATTGCTGTGATTTTCTGCCGTCCAGGGTTCCACATTTTTTAACTGCGATCCGTTAGCAATTGCCAGGGAAGCCATTCTGCCGTAGCGGTCCTTGCCGAGATAATGATTACTGTTTCCAGCATTCCATTTGAAACTGAAGTACAGAGAAAAATTGTTATAGGTGAACGTGTTATTAAAATTCAAGACAAACAGGGGGTCTCTGTCGCCCTGGTAGTGATAATCGCTTGAATTGATCTTTCCGTCGTTGTTATAATCAAGAAATTTCACGTCGCCTGCCCTTGCCTTATAGGTATTGATGTATTCGACATCTTCTTTCTGCACGATTCCAATCATCGTAAAGTCATACACGCTGTGAATCGATTTTCCAATCATATAAGCGTCACTGGTTGGGGCACCAGAGATATCGTTCTTTGGGTTACCGGATGCATCCAGTGTGCCATAGAGGTCAACGAGTTTGTTGACGTTTTTGGAAAATACAAGGCTGGTTTCCCAGTTGAATTGTTTCTTATCGATTCCCTTTACCGGTATGGCACTCACCACGAGTTCAACTCCCTTGTTATCCACTCTTCCTACATTCGTGCGTACCGTAGAAAATCCATTCAGTATAGGGATCGTTCTCGTCAGCAGCTGGTCACGGGTCATCGATTTATACAGATCAAGGCTACCGAACAAGCGGCCCTCAAATAATCTGTAATCGACCCCGATATTTTCTGTTGTCGTGGTAGACCAGCTTAAATCGGCATTAGGCATACGGTTAGGGTAAAGGGCAAGGGCACTTGTTGAGCCGTAAACAGTGTAGTCAAGCCCAACGGTAGCGAGGGTTTCGTAAGGGCTTATGCTTTGATTGCCGGTTTGTCCCCAGGAAAGCCGGAGCTTTAAAAAATCAACGGATTTGACATTACCCATAAACTTTTCCTGAGAGATCACCCATCCGACGGAGGCTCCGGGAAAATTTCCCAGTTTGTTTCCCGGTGCAAATCCAGAGAATCCATCCCGCCGGAAAGTGCCGGTGAAATAATATTTCTCATCAAAATTATAATTCAGTCGAAAGATGTTTGCCAGGTTTTGATACCTGGATTCTCCTTTAAATACCTTTTGGGTACTGGCAAGATTTATCCCGTTCCATCTCAGGGGATTAGGCATATTAAAACCATTGCCGTCTGCTCTAAGCGTATTATACCGATAAGCATCGCGGGAAAAGCCAGCCATCGCATCAACGTGATGGCTTCCGATTGATGCTGTGTAGGTCAGAATCTGGTCCATGATCCAGGTCCTCACATTCGTGGCGGTTGCATTTGCATAGGCTAGTCCCCAGAAATTATTGAAGTTGTCCATATTTGCAGTCGTTCTTGTGTCAGCAAATATTTTCGGCCCAACATCAAGGTTGTAAATACTGTGTGAATACGTTCCGTTCAATGAAAATTTATACGTGAGGTTTTTAACCCACGGATTTTTCACAATTAAC
>JBDTEB010000010.1:0-5056 GCA_039922795.1 Chitinophagaceae bacterium | reverse complement strand
GGAATAATATAATGCCAAGTAAAGCTGCCGCATTTTTATTGTTGTTATCATTGGCAATGACCATTTTCGTACGAGGGCAAGTTCATTCATTTGACATTGGTTTGCGTTTTCAGAAAAGCGTGGGTTTGTACAATGAAAACGGAATAGTAGTGCAATTCAACCAGACTCAACACTGGGTGTTCAGTGCAACTTATGTTAGCAGTCGGTTTGGCACGGCCTGGGGAACAAATGCTATAAAGCAGGATAATTTATTTGCGTCAGCTGCTTATAAAATCCGTCCAACACATCGCCTTCAGCCTTTTCTTCGAGCTAACCTCGGCTATTTTAATGCTGATTACGGCCCTGAGATTTTCAAAAGTCTGACGCATAGTTCTGTAATCGCCGCATTTGATCTGGGCTTATCTTATGCCTTTAAGTTTCCTATAAAAATTATTCCCTCTTTCGGATACAACACGATCACAGGCGATGGCAAGAGTGGTGCGGGTACTTTGTATCCTGTATTTTATCAACTATCTGTAACATATAACCTGAGTAAATTATTTGCCAGATGAAAAACATCATCATTGCTATTTTACTATGTAATGTGGTATTTTCTTCGTGTAATAAGGATCCTGCCTTAAGTGATGCCACCATCGATGGCGGTAAGTTCCCAGATCCATCATTAAGTCATCCGGAGAAATATCTTGTATCAGTTGCAAAACCGGCTCCTACGCAGGCTGAGTCGGTCAAACCCGTCATTATTGTTGTTCATGGTTACGGTGCCTCTACTTTTGAATGGGATGAGTTTCGAAGCTGGGCAAACGGTCGTTCCGACTTTTATATATCACAGGTATTACTGGGGGGCCATGGTATTGACTATGAGCATTTTAAAAATGCTACCTGGGAATCATGGAAACAGCCAATTATCAATGAATATAGTAAGTTAGAGAAAGAAGGATATACAAACATCAGCCTTGCGGGTTCGTCTACTGGTAGCACGTTGTTATTGGAGATGATAGCAAACGGTTACTTTAATAATCATGTAAAACCCAAACATATCTTTCTAATCGATCCGGTTATCATCCCGTCAAATAAAACACTATCATTAATATCAATTGCCGGACCTGTTATTGGTTATACAACGGCCGATAACTCTTCTGGCGAGGATAAGTATTACTTCCACTTCCGGCCACATGAAACCCTTACCCAATTAAATAATGTCATCAACATTGTACGAAAAGAATTACAAGTTGGCATTACGCTTCCATCAGATTGCACTCTCAAGATCTTTAAATCAGAAAAAGATGGAACTGCAGACCCGGTGAGTGCGGTATTAATATACAAAGGAACTAAAACCAGCTCCGGCAGCAATATAGAGATACAAATGGTTCCGTCTGACTTACATGTTTTTACGAGACTTGATTTTCGCGATCATGCTCCTTCACCTGGCGATTTTAAGAATCGAGATGATGCCTTTGCTGATATCGCAAACAGAATCATTAGGTAAGTTGATCTCCAAATCAATATTTATTCGCTTGAAAAAAATCCCGAATTTTTGAGAATTGATTCTTCGTTTCCGCAATATCGGCAAAAGAACCTGTCAATGATGTCTGGGGAATGAGATTGCTCGTTGGTAAAATTTAGGCCAATGGTTGGATGGAACGCGTGATTAATTCGAATCTTTTACTGGATCTGTTGCAGATCGGACCGAATAAATGTTCCGTAATACCAGGGAAAAAAGGTTTGCATTAAGAAAATCAAAAGCTCCGTTGTTGTAAAGCCAACTTTCAGATTCAATTCGTTAGATTGTTTCATAAAAATAACTTTGGATAATCAAAAGCAAAGAAGTACTTTACCTCAGTTTAACGTTATACCAAAACGTTTTACCAGGTACTTTAATTAGACGATTTTTAAACATCTGTCTTCTTAAACGATTGCTGTAATGCCGAAACATCTTTTGACACTTATAGTGTTGTTATGCTAATCCTTCCAACATTAATCAATGTTTGAAATACAATAATTCTATAAAAGCGATACCAGATGAATCCCGTATCTCCCAAAATATTATTCGCTCAGTGCTATGGTAAATACACGATTGCCGCGGTGAATGTATTTACGATGGAGCAGGTGCATGGTTTGTTTGCAGCTGCACAGGAGTCTGCAACACCTGTTATTGTGCAGGTGACACCTGCAGCAAGAAATTATGCGCATCCAACCATGCTGATGGCAATGATTAATGCTGCCGCGAAAATTTATCCTGAAACGGTTTTTGCCATTCATTTGGATCACGGCGATGAACATCATGCATTTGATGCGATAAAAAATGGATACAATTCCGTAATGATCGATGCTTCGCATGATGATTTTGAGACAAACATAAAAAGAACAAAAGCAGTCGTATTAGCAGCCCACAAAGGAAATGTTGTAGTAGAAGCAGAGCTGGGTGTATTAAGTGGCGTGGAAGATGATTTAAGCATCGATGCAAGCCTTGCCAAATATACCAATCCCGCCCAGGCAAAAGAATTTGTGGAAAGAACCGATTGTGACAGTCTTGCGGTAGCGGTTGGTACCAGCCACGGTGCGTATAAATTCAGCGGTGGGCATGGTTTACAATTCGATGTTTTGGAGAAAATTCAACGGGAATTACCCGGCTTTCCTTTGGTACTGCATGGAAGTTCAAGTGTGAATAAAAAAGAAGTGGCGGAAATAAACCGCTTTGGCGGACATTTGATGACAAATGCGAGTGGCGTTACAGATGAAGAAATAAAAAAGGCCATTCAGTATGGTATCTGTAAAGTAAATATAGCTACAGATCTGCGTTTGTTGTGGACCAGGGTGCATCGCCGTTTTTTTGCGGAGCAGCCAGAATTATTTGACCCGGTAATACCCGGAAAAGAATACATAAAAGCTTACAAGGAATTTATGATGGAGCGTTTTGAAGTGCTTGGTTGTAAAGGAAAATCATCATCAATAAAATTGACCTGAAATGACGAACAGAAAACAGTATGATTTGGTAAAGCATCCGTCAGAAGATTTTGGTGTCTATCAAAAAGTTACCGCTGCAGAAGCACACTGGACTTATCTGAATTTTGAAGCAAGATTGATGCGCAAAGGAGAAAAGTGGGAAGGCAACACAGGAGAAAATGAATATGGTTTTATATTATTGAGCGGCAACTATACTGTAACAACAAACCGGGGAAATTGGGAAACAGGCAATGGCAGAAAAAATGTTTTTGCCGGCATTGCACATACCTTGTATCTACCGCGCCATACTTCTTTTTCGTTTGTTGCAGAAAGCGATATACTTGATCTTGCCGCCGGCTGGTGTGCGGCAAACGAGGATTTCCCTGCTAAATTTAAAAAACCGGAAGAGGCAGGCATTGAAATCCGCGGTGGCGACAATGCCACCCGCCAGATAAACAGTTTGATAGAACCGGGTTTCGGCAGTGGTAAACTAATAGCGGTTGAAGTGTACACGCCTTCCGGCAACTGGAGCTCCTTTCCTGCTCATAAACATGATGAACGCAAAACAGATATCAACGGAACGCTAACCGAAGCTTGCCTGGAAGAGTTCTATTTTTATAAGATCGACAAACCAGAGGGCTATGCCATTCAACAGGTGTACACATCCGATGGAAGCCTGAATGAATTGATGCAGGTAAAAACAAATGACATTGTGCTGGTCCCAAAAGGCTATCATCCTGTTGCTGCGGCTCATGGGTACAATTGTTACTATTTAAACTTTTTAGCAGGAAGCGACCAGTCCCTTGCCAATACTCCAGACCCCAACCATACATGGATCTTTGATTCGTGGAAAGGAATTGATCCCAGGATTCCCATCGTAAACGCAGAAATGAATAACCAATAAACTAATTTATGAAAAATAAAGAGTTGGATCTGATCACTTTTGGCCGTTCATCCATTGATCTGTATTCCCAGAATATTGGGGCAGACTTCATAGATATCAAAGGTTTCGATGCTTTTGTTGGTGGTTCTCCCTTGAATATTGCTGTTGGAGCAAGTCGGCTCGGAGCTAAAGTTTCTTTGTTGACTGGTGTAGGGAATGACAAGGTTGGAGATTTTATCATTAATTTTCTAAAAAAACAAAATGTAGATACGGGTTCCATTGCCACCATACCGGGAGCTCGATCAAGCGCTGTAGTGCTTGGTATTGAGCCACCAGACAGGTTTCCTTTGGTGTTCTACCGCGATAATGCTGCAGATAGTCAGGTTACGATTGATCATGTGATCGCTGCAGATATATCCAAATATAGAATGCTCGAGATCTCTGCAACAGCATTAAATATTGAACCCAGTCGCAGTGCCGTCTTCTATGCGGTGGAACAGGCGGTTGAAAATAATGTAGAAGTGTTGCTCGACATTGATTTCAGGGCAGACCAGTGGAAAGAGGTAAGGTCGTTTGGGTTAATGGTGAGAGCATTATTATCAAAAGTGACGATTGCCATCGGAACTGAAGAAGAAATTCTGGCGGCTACTTTGCAAAGTGCCGATCAGATTGAAATTACCCACCAGCAAATCTCCGCTCCTGCAATTAAAGGTAATATTGAAGAATCTATTAAAAAAATATTGAAGCTCGGCCCTGAAATATTGATTGTGAAACGTGGGGCAAAGGGTGCTACTATTCATTACAAAGATGGCAGAGAGCAGGGAGTTCCGGGCTTTCCCGTGGAAATATTAAATGTATTGGGCGCTGGTGATGCCTTTGCCAGCGGGTTTATTTATGGCTACCTGCAGGGCTGGGATATTTACAAAGCATGCCGCCTTGGAAACGCCAGCGGAGCATGGGTTGTGCAAAAGCCGGGATGTGCCAATGATATGCCTTATTATGATGAGGTAATGCAATTTGCAGATTCCAGAGGAGGGCTTTAAGAAAGGCCAGAAGGAGAATCACGATTTAATAAGAAAACCAGAAAATATGGAAGGGAAAACAAAGCGATTAACCACGGCCCAGGCTACTATTGAGTTTTTGCAAAACCAGTTTGTGGAAAGAGATGGAATAGAACAGCCGTTTTTTGCAGGATGTTTCGGCATATTCGGACATGGAAATGTAGGTGGT
>JBDTEB010000009.1:0-8940 GCA_039922795.1 Chitinophagaceae bacterium | reverse complement strand
CGCCCATCAACGGAGTATAGTAACTCACGCAGCCTGTAGTGGGATTTTCCGCCGCCAACAACTGATTATAGACCGATTTTTCTATTTCGTTGTAATACTTCATCTCGCCGGTGAGTGCAAAAAACTGCATGTTTAATTGTATCCAGGTCGTGGTCACACATCCCTCACCCATATGCGCAGCGGTATCTGCCTGTAAACTTTCATCATCCTGGAATCTTTCATGGTCACTTGTAGTTCCGGTTATATACAACCTGTTAGAAACGATATCATCAAAGGCATACCTGCAAGCTTTTAGCAGGCGTTCTTCTTTTGTAACCCGGTATAATTTTAATATACCGAGAATGTTTGACAGCATTTCATATGCTTTGGCATTCGCAACCTTGTCAACACGCTTTTCACGCAACAACGTTTCCACAATGGAGGGCCCGCCTTCATTGTCGTAAGACTTTACAATATATTCGCAGAACTCCAGATACTTTGGTTCACCTGTCCACATATACAGGTCTACCATCGGATCCAATACCGAGGTTGCCGCCATACCAACATGTGTTCCTGACTTAAGTATATTTCTCTGGCCTGCTTGTTGGCCAAACGTGCGGCAGAGCAGATCACCAATTTTTTTGGATACTACTAGCGCTTTTTCATTTCCGGTAACCTTATGGTAAGCCAACAAACCATAAAGATTGTATTTGTGGCTCCAGACATCCCAGGAAGTCCAATAATTTTCGGGCGTGTAGGTACCAAGGTATCCGTCGGGCAATTGTGCATTCATTAAAGTTGCTGCCATCCGGTCCATTTGAATTTTTAATTGTGGATCTTTTGTTACGGCCCACGTATTTGCCGCAGCTTCGAGATACTTGCCAATGTGTTCTCCAATCCAGCGATGTACTCCCGGACGAGTTATATACCCGGCTGTTAATCCCATCTCGTCCACTTTCAGCAACCTGTTCGTTAGATTGGCCTCGTATCTTTCTCCCAGGTAACCGGTCAATTCATTTTTTTTGGGTAGTTCCAACCTGAACATGGAAGGCACTTTATAGGCAACTTTTTGACGCGAAAGATCTGTCTCTTGAGCGGTCGCGTAGAAGCCCCCTGCAAATAAGCAGAAAACAATAAGTACGCTTGAATAAAGGCATCGTCCCATGATCATAATTTTAATTCAAAGTTTGTAAACCCGGGTATTTTCGTTCTCCACTATTTACTCTTGTTGTAGACCTGATAATTATTTTTAAATGGTTTATCTGAATAGATAAGCACATCTGCAAAGTCAATTTTTGCATCTTCTCTGGGATTTTTCCAGTTAAGTGTTACGGTATGTTTGCCCTTCGGCAATTGATATTTCCAACACATTTCCTGGCGACGTCCATGAAATGCTGCGGGCAGTTTTGTTACTTCAATTAAATTGTTGTCTACGAAAAAGTCCAGTTCAGCTACGTATTTCAAATCATCGCATTTTAATTCTCCCTTGACAACAAGTCCGGTACCGTCAAATTCAAGGGTTTTACTCCTTACTAAAGGTTCCTGTAATCGCAAAAGCTTCACCGGGTACATATCCGGGAATGCCTTTTCATATCTTACTACGGCCGGGGTCTGGTATTTAATGGTCACCAGTTTGTTTTTCACACTGCCGTCGTTTCGTTTTATCATTTCGAGCGCATGACGGAAACTATAGGTGTAGGCTTTTTTCAATGAAATATTGGTAAAGGCAAAATTGATGTCTTCAACCACGCGCAGTTCTTTCATCCAGTATTCGGGAATTTTGCTGTACCCGATTACCGTGCCGAGGATACCTCCGGCGCTCGCGGGGTTGCAATCAGAATCCTGTCCGCATCGTGTGGAAATATCCAGCGTTTTGAAATAATCGCCTTGGCCATACAAGAGGCCGATAACGATATAGGCACTGTTTATGGTAGCATCAATGTTGGAAGAGTTGAAAACAAACCTCGGGCACCCGACGTCGTTGTTCCATTTTTTTTCCAGCTCGAACCAGGTCTGTTTAAAATCTTTTGGGTATTTTTTGTGCCATTTTATTACATCGCTGATGCACTGATAGAATTTGCTTTTGACAGGAATGGTTTTCAACGCTTCTGTTACGATAAAGGGAATATCGTCTGATACAAAAGCCAGAGAATACATGGCACCGACGTAAACGCCGCCATACCATCCATCTCCATAGTTCATGATGTGCCCGATTTTATCGGAGATCGCTGAAGCAGTATTGGGCATTCCGGGCGTCATGATGCCGGCATAATCGGATTCGATCTGGTAATCGAGGTCATCTGCATGCGGATTATTCAACCAATGACCAGATTGAGGGGCCTTCATTCCCTGCAGAATGTTGTAGCGAGACGCCTGGTTGGCATGCCATAGCCTGTATTCCGCTCTTGCAAAGGCAACCGCAAAAGAATCCACCGGAGCATCCATTCCAAGTCGTTCGAAGACGTCTACAAAAGTGAGGTCCATATACACATCGTCGTAGAGGCTTTTTACATTGTCGTACCACCATTTGATGTAGCCTTCAGACCATTCTATCGGCGTGTTGTCAGGAATTAAACCACCCGTGTACTTGAATTCTGTTGGCCCCCCATAAGTGCAACCGATCACCTGGCCGGCCCAACCGCCTTTGATCTTATCCATCAATTTTGCCTCGGTGATGGTTACATATTTGGAGGGTTGTGCGTTGGCGTCAACCACCGAAAACAGGAAAGTAATGAAGATTATTGGCAGCAAAGGTTTCATAATCTGTATGTTGGGTTGATGAACTATAAACGGGTGCCAGCTGACATGTGCTGAATGATAATTTCATTCCGATAGGGAATGGAAGACTGCGCCCCTGTTCTTGTGACTGATATGGCAGCAGCCTGGCAGGCGAACCTGGTTGCTTCGATCAGGGTTCTGCCCTGCGACAAAGAAACGACCAGCGCACCGTTGAAAACATCGCCCGCAGCAGTGCTGTCTATAGCCTTTACCTTCTCCGCACTGACCAGGCTGAATTCTCCCGCCTGGAAAATCAGCGCGCCCTCTGATCCTAATGTGATGATGACATTTTCTACTCCTTTCTCGTATATTTTCTTTGCAGCCTCCTTCGCCGTATCGATATCCTTGATGGTGATACCACTTAACAATTCAGCTTCTGTTTTATTTGGGGTAATGGCATAAAGTTCATTCAGCAGATCAGATGAGACTTCACTCATCGGGGCAGGATTGAGTATCACCTTTACGCCTTTGGCCGCAGCATAGTCTGCGAGATAACGTACCGTTTCGACGGGTATCTCCAATTGCATCAGTAAGATTTCTGCACCAGCTATTTCTGTAAGAATAGCTTCTGTGAAATCCGACGGACGCAGGCTTCCGTTTGCCCCGGGAGAAACGACGATGCAATTTTCTCCATGTTTGTCCACAGTTATAAGTGCTACGCCAGAAGGCAGCTCACTGTCCGAGAGAATATATTTTGTGTCTATACCTTCGTCATCAAAAAGTTGGATGGACTGATGTCCGAAAACATCATTTCCAATTTTTGTAACAAAGGTTATACGGCCTCCCAGTCTGGCTACGGCAACGGCCTGGTTAGCACCCTTACCACCGGGATTCATGAAGAAATTACTAGCCAGGATGGTTTCTCCCGGTACCGGTATGCGGTCAGTATTTACGACCATATCCATATTTGTGCTTCCGACAATGACAACGTTAGCTTGGCTCATGCAGTTGATTTTTTCAAATCTGATTGAAGGCTGAAAGTATTAAGTATACCCCTAAACAGGAAGACCAACTATTTAACAACTGAATAATCCAGATCAGCATCTTTATAAAGTCGTGGTATTTAGTTTATTGTTAATCAATCTTTTAATCATACCTTGAAAGCTGGGCGTTTATAATTAAAGGAACATTTGATGGAAGAACTATTGAATTTGGTCGCATCGCTTTCCCACGCAGAAAAAAGACAATTTAACCTCGGGAAGTCTGCTGGAACGGCTGCCTACCTGTATTTATTTAATTTGATTGATAAGCAGAAATATGCCGGGTGGCAAACAATAAAGGAAGCGTTTCAGAAAAAATATCCATCGGGATCGGCGGAAAGTTCCGCTCAATATTTGTACAAGCTGATCTTGCAGGCTCTTGTGGAAAATAAAATTAAAAATGACGATGCTTACAAACTTGTATACAGCTTGCTACAGGTCAAAATTCTCAAGGAAAGAAATTTACATGCTGACGCCTACGCTGAGGTCAGGAGGAATCAGAAACTGGCTGAGAAATACCTGGATTTACCGATACTATATATGCTGAAGAGAGAGGAGCTGAATTTTTTGTCGGACAGTAATTATTCAGGCATAAAGGAAAAGGAGCTCATTGCTAAACAGGTTGCAGCGAAGGATGTATTGCGTGACATCAAAACGATCCATGAGCACCACACCCTCTATGAGCTTTTGAAACACCGGTTGAACAATTCGCCCCAGATAATTACCGAAGACACAAAAAAAGAATTAAACGATCTTGTCTTCAGTGAAATAGCCATAATAAATTCCAATAGCAGGCAAACGATGGAATCAAAGAAGTTTCACCTGCTTTTTCAGTCTTTTTATTTCATCAAAACAAGTGATTATCGATCTGCCTTGAGAACCTTTTACATTTTAAATGAACTGTATGAGAGCAAATTGATCAATCTGCAACATCCACCTGTCGAATACTATGCCATGCTGGATGGAATTCTGGATAGTTTAAGGATGATAGGTCACTATGATGAAATGGAATATTTTCTGAACAAACTGGCACTGCTGGGCAAGCGTGAGTATCCGGATTATTTCAATCTGCTGATCAAGAAAACAATTTTTCTTTCGCGACTCGGTATTGCATCCAGCAAGAATGAATGGAACACGGCACTGGATGTCATCAAAAATTCAGATCCCGATGTGATCAGGTTAAATAAGCTCATCAATCAGCAGAAACAGACGGAACTCCTGTTTTATGTTTCCCTTGTATATTATAAAACAAACCAGTTGAATAATGCCAAAAAATCTCTCAATAATATCATCCTGATGCAGCAGGTGGACCACGACTCTTTTATTTACAGGATAGCACGTTTGTTTAATGTTGTCATGTACTATGAAAATGACGACCAGGAGTTCCTCAAATACGAGATAAGGTCGTACAAACGAATATTTGGAGGGAAGACGAAAATATTGTCCCTGGAGAAATTTGTTTTCAAAGTTGTTTCTATAGATCCGCGAAGGCTTTCGAAATATAATAACCAACTCCACTGGCAAAAATTGCAGCCGATTCGCGATTCGATTTGCAGCAATAATTTTGAGTCGGGATTATTGAAGTATTTCAATTTTCTGGAATGGGCTGAAAGTTTATTTTCATCCGGGAAGCCGCCGAAAAGGTTTGCTGTGGCGAATCCGGGTGTTTTGTAGGCGTATAGCCTTAACTTTCGTGTAGCGATTGTTATTCCCAGAGTGGGTAAAATCCTTGCCAGAAAGAGGATTTTGTAACAAATATTCAATCTCGTGAATTATCAGGTTGATATCTGTCTGCTTGCTTGCTTGCTCGGCTGACCAACTTTCAAAGGTGTATATCCATAAGTTTTCAATGTCTTGCGATGCTTTGACGGTAATTCTATAACTCACTGCTCACATGTTTGTCATGAAGGTCTTTTAAGAACTTCTGACGAATGAATGCTTTAACAAATCCAGATTTTTCGCCAGGTTTAAGCTCATTAATTTGCTCAGTCCTTTGTTTTTCTTCATTCTCAAAAAGTCGCACGCAGCTTCCATTATTATTTTAGTAAACGCATTCGCAAAATCTTGAAGATTTGAGCACTAATTAAGTAAAGATTCTTTCATAGCGTTTTTTATAATGCTGTTCATCTCTTGTTTTTCCACAGAATCATCAGGTAGTCCTAATAAACAGTGTATTTGTCCCGCAAAGCACTTATCCCAAACTTTCACTGAAAAGCTTCTTAGTTTGGCTGCATACAAAACACCATCATCTCTAAGTGGATCAAACCAGTAACATACTACCATGCCTTCTTCACAATGCCACACTAGTTAAACAGTCTGGTCATGGGAAACACTATAGCGCTATATTTCTTTCGTTGCATGGAGACACTAGACACTCACCTGGGCATGTTGAATTTTATTTTTTGTATATGAACCAGGATTGAGTACTATCAATGACTAACCTTTATTTATGCCATTCCAAATTGCAGAACTGCAGACTTATTCTTTTATTAGCATCAACCTTACCAGTTTCTCTCCCTGGGCCACCTCCACAAAATAAGTCCCATGTGCCAGCGCAACGATATTCAAAGTAGCAGAACTGCCTTGTGCTGAGATCTGGCTGGAAATTTCGGTTCCATTCATACCAATGATTTTTATTATGGTAGTTATATTTTTATTTAAACCTTTTACCGTGACAGTGTTTTTTGCAGGGTTTGGATAAAGGGAAATAATGCTGTTAACATTAAACAGCACTTTGACAACCGGGCTAAAAGCGTTGCTACCGTTGACGGAACTTTCCCTAATGCGATAATAATTGATGCCAATAAAAGGATTTTTATCTGTATAGCTATAACGGCTTGCAATACCTTTTACCGGAATTGTATTAATGGCCTCGTAATCCGAAGCGTTTATACTTCTTTCTACTGTAAAAGATTTTGTGTCGCTTTCATTGAGTGTTTGCCAGATGATGCTGATGGCGTCATTATTTTTTACGGCTTTTACGTCAATGGAATTAAGGGCAAGAACCTGCATATTCCAGCTCGCTATATTCCTTGCATTAAAAGCATCCCCTGCCGTATTAAACAATCCGCCATCAATCAGTTCCTGTCCATAAAGACAAAGCGTGTGTGTACCACAAACATTGCCAGGTTCAAATAAACCACTTCCCATTGCGCTCCATGCGGAGCCATTCCATTGTGCAATTCCATTCGTTGGTATGCCATCCGAATGTGTAAAATAACCGCCTGCAATAAGACTTCCCATATAAGTTTTCAGAGCAAACACATACTGATATAATATGCCAGTCATACCCGTACCCAGCGCCGACCATGAACTTCCATTCCAGGAAGCAATATTATTAGCGGGTATACCACCTGCACTGGAAAACAGACCACCAGCAATAAGGGCGCTGTTGTAGTTTGTTAATGAATACACAATATTAGAAATGCCGGTGCCCAACGCTGACCAGGATGTGCCATTCCATTTAGCAATATGGCTGGCGTTTGTTCCGCCGGCAGAAGTAAAGAACCCACCCGCAATAAGCTCGTTGTTGTAAACCTCCAGGGCCATTACAGACCCTTGTGTTCCAACCACCCCGCTACCTAAAGCAGCCCAATGTCCATTTTTATATTGGGCAATGTTATTAACCGGAAGACCATCTGCTTCTATGAAATATCCTCCTGCAATCAATGCGTTATTATACACAGCAAATGAGGTAACAATATCATTCATATCTCCGAGGTCATCGATCCAATTGGTACCATCCCATCGCGCAATACCTAACATTGGTATTCCTCCTGCTTCAGTAAACTGACCTCCCACATACAGACTGCCGCCAAAAGATGCTAACGCCCACACTTTAGCATTTACACCCAAACCCAGGGGATACCATTTTGTACCATCCCAACGTGCTATATGATTAGCGCTTACGCCACCTGCATCTGTAAAATTCCCAGCTACAATTAAATCCCCATTATACACGGCACTTGCATATACCCAATCATTCATTCCAGTGCCTAATGTTGACCATTTTTGAGAAAATGCTTTTTGAGAAAAAATAATACTGAAAATAAGGAAGGCTATAAGTAACTTTTTTTCGAGTAATGTTTTTTGTGTTTTCATTGAAGCCGTTTATAAGTTTATGATAAAGGTATTGGTTCAATCAGGAGCATTTCTAGATAACAAACATAGAGGTACATGACATTGATCATCACATGCATAAAGCTGACTTCCTTTGAAAGATTTATGCGGCAGGGAACTCTTGTATTTAACGCTTTATTAGCTGCATGGCTAGCTAATGGGCGATAAAATGGTTTAGGAAAAGAATTCAATTTTGTGTTTTTTAAAATCTGTCTATTTTGGATTGCCAAACCATTTGTCGTTTGGTTCACTTATAAATAAAATGCTTCCAGAATTGATTCTGTATTTCTCGTCTTTGTTAAATTTCGGATTAAGAAAGATTGAATTGTCTTAATTATGGTCACAATCTTTTAATAAATACTAATTCCGCACTAAATGTAGCAGTATAAAATTTCGTTCCCTGGATATCTGATTCTCTTTTATATAAGTAGTTAAGTTGTGATATTTTTATGGAATTATTGAAATGTTTCTCCAATGATGACTTGACATTTTGGTCATTAGGTTTGTTGCTGCAACCAAGCAGACTGAAAATTAGAAGGGAGACTAAAAAACAATTTATCTTATTCATATTTGAGACTTCTTATAGCATAAAGTAACTGTAAGCTTGCAGCTAACGTGCAGGGCTTGCTGCAGGGCTGGATTTTTAATTGTCTGCCGATAACTGCAGCCCAATAAAGTTACTAATGGTGAAGCTAAGAATAAATGTTCAATAAAATTCGTCAGCCTAAACCACTGCTGATAGCTAACAAAAAGAGGAGGATTTATTCTTCCGTCAGCATGGCAGCAAGTCCGCTGTTGTGCGTTCGTGCTACTTAAATTTGAGGTTAGCTGATAACTAAATTGTCAGCCAAAACATTCTTCATGAGATAAAAAGTTATTTCATTTAGTTTTTTCTTGCCCTGCTGAATTTACTTTCATGTATGATTTATTGAAGCAAAATATGTTGTCGAAATATTTTCATTTCTTCAAAATCCATTGTTTTGCAGCTTCAATGCAGCTATCACCTTTAGTATCAATATCACAGATTACATCCGGTTCAATTCTTTTTGGATACATTTTCATACTCCTATCAGCTTCCATAGTG
>JBDTEB010000008.1:0-4166 GCA_039922795.1 Chitinophagaceae bacterium | reverse complement strand
AGATCAAAAGTTTTGATTATTCCACCGGGCAAACGCTGGCAACCAATGTATTCGGTTTCGACTCCAGCAAGTATTATTCAGTGTTTACGCTGGGTACTGCAAGCGCTTATCAGAACGTGGTTACCCGTGATAATTTCGACAGCCTGTCCACAACGGCAGGTATGGCCTATGTTCGTTACATTAATGCTGTCAATGATCCGAACCCTGTCGCTGTAAGCTTTATGTCAAATGGAACAGAGTTTATAAAAACCAATGCACCTTTCGCCTCTGTATCAGGTTTTATGGCCGCAGCCCCCGGCGATGTCAACATTACCATTACCAATGATGGAAGTGTTAATTCCAACCGGAAGATAACTGTTGAACAGAATAAACTATATACCATTCTGCTTACCGGCATTCCCGGCTCTACGGATTCGGATAAGGCTGTTCAAATCAAGTTTATCCAGAACGGGTCACTGTAAATTATTATAGCATAAGCCAGTCCCTGACCAGATTCACCTGCAATTTTTCAGCATTTATATTAACTTGCGAATCAGGATTGTATAAATGTTAACCGCGGGTAAACTGGCTTATGTTATTGTCATCTCCATCACAACCGGATTTACCATGCCAGGAAAATGAGGTCGAGCGCTTACGTTTGGCGCTTGAGTCTTCCGGTATTGGTACATGGGATTTCGATCTGCAAAATGAAAAGGTTTACTGGGATGATCGTTGTCGCGAACTCTATGGCGTCATTCATATTGTGTCACCCGGTTATAAGGAAGTGCTGAAACTTATTCACCCTGATGACAGACCAAGTGCAGGCGAAGCTTTAAAACGAGCCGTTGACCCCGATGTGAGAGCCTCTTATGACGTACGGTTCCGTACGATGGGCGCAGCTGATCAAAAAACAAGGTGGTTACAGTGTAAAGGCAGGGCATACTTTACCGCAGAGGGCATTGCATACAGGTTTGCCGGGGTTGTCTTCGACGTGTCTGCAGATGTAAAAGCTTTTGAACACATACAAGCCGCCCGGCAGCTCTCGGAAAAATCTATTAAAAGTTCGGGAATTGGTCTTTTCCATTTCGATCTGATAACGGGTGAAGGCGACTATTCACCTGCCTTTGCAGCAATCTTTACCGGCGACCCCACAAGAACAGACCTTCGCAGGAAAGATTTTATCAATCGCGTGCATCCGGATGACGAGATTCTAAGACAATCCCTTATCAAAGTGGCCATTAGAACGGGAGAAATTAATTACGAACCGAGGATAGTCTGGGACGACGGTTCCGTTCACAAGGTGAGGGTACTCGGAGCCTGCCTTCTTGACGAAAGCGGCAAACCCGCATCTTTTTCAGGCACAGTGTCAGACATCACCGAACAGCATAAACAAGCGGCCGCCCTTCAGCAGGCAGAAGACAGCTTCAGTATAGTGGTAGACCATGCGCCGTTCGCCATGTTGGTGCTCCAGGGTTCGGAAATGATCTTTGAAACGGTAAATCAACCCATGCTCGACCTTCTGGGCAAAACGAGACATATTATTGGCAAGTCTCTGCTGTTGGGCTTTCCTGAAATCGAGGGACAGGTCATGTATGATATGCTTCTCGAAGTATACCGCAGTGGCGAGCCTTTTACGGGTACGGACATACCCGTTACCATATTACGCAATGAGATACCCGAAGATCTGTTCATCACTTTCAACTATACCCCACTAAAGGAAGACGGGGTGGTGAAAAGCGTGATACAGGTTGCTGCGGACGTAACCCGGCAGGTAAAAGTGAGGCATCAGTTGGAAGAAAGTGAAGCCAGGTTTCGGGGAATTATCGAAGAAGCACCAGTTGCTACCTGTCTTTTTATAGGGAAAGATCACCGGGTAGAAGTAGCTAATATCAAGATGCTGGATTTTTGGGGTAAAGGAAAAGAAGCCTTGCATAAACCATTGCGTGAAGCCGTACCCGAACTCATGGGGCAAGAGTTTTTTAATATCCTCGATAACGTATACGCAACAGGAAATACCTATTCAGCGAATGGTGCCAGGGCCGATCTGATAGTCGACGGGATATTGCAAACATTTTATTACGACTTTACTTACAAGGCGCTTCGAAATGCAAACGGCAAGACCTACGGGATCCTGGAAATGGCTGTTGATGTCACCGAACAACTGCTAGCCAGGCAAAAACTCGAAGACAGTGAACTTTTTGCGCGCTCTGTTTTTGAAAGTTCACCAGTGGCAAAACTTGTTTTCGTTGGCCCGGACATGGTAATTAAAAGTTCGAATGAGAACATGCTTTCGATGCTGGGCCGCGACAGGTCTGTTGTTGGTTTGCCGCTGATACAGGCAGCTCCGGAACTTGTAAATACAGAATTGCCTGCCAGATATCGGAGAGTGATCGAAACAGGCGAAACCTATTACCAACCGGAAGAAAGATTTGAACTGCTAAAATTCGGAGAGCCATATACAGGCTATTATAATTACATCTACAAAGCCCTTAGAAACCAGTCACAGGAAATTTATGGTGTGATGGTGACGGCTACTGAAGTCACTGACCAGGTCGTTGCAAGAGACAAAATAGGGGAGGCCGAAGAATCGTTACGGCGCGCGGTAGAGCTGGCCGAGCTTGGAACATGGAACCTTGATCTGAATAGCGGCTTGATGGACTATTCATTAAGGCTGCAGAAATGGTTTTCTTTTTCCGAAGAGGAGGAAATCACTATTGCCAAAGCTTATGGAGCCATTGTGCAAGAATACTGGCCAAAAATCAAGGATTCCATGCAAAAGGCCACCGACCCCGCAATCAGATCGTTATTCGATGTGGAATATTCCGTCATCGACAAGCAAACGGGAATAGAACGTATTCTGCATGCACAGGGTAAAGCAAGTTTTGACGAAAAGGGTGTCGCATACAAAGTCCATGGAACAGCTCAGGATGTAACCCAGCAACGACAACTTCAACTGGCTCTCGAACAGGAAGTGCAGGAACGAACTACTGAACTTAAAAAACTTAATGAAGAACTCCTTACAGCAAACGAAGATCTTTTCAAAGCCAATGAGCAGCTTTTGCATTCCAACGAAGAACTGGCACAGTATGCCTATGTTGCGAGCCATGACCTGCAGGAACCCCTCAGAAAAATTCGACTTTACTCAGGCTTGCTTGAGGCCGTGCCTGCTCTGCCGGAACAAGGCATTGAGTTCATCAACAAGATCATTCAGTCATCCGCAAGAATGACCATGCTGATCAGGGATCTTCTGGAATTTTCCCAGCTTATAAAAGCGGACAGGCTGATGCGACCGGTGAATCTGGGAGAAATAGCGGAGGCTGTAAAAATAGATTTTGAACTGAGCATTACTGAAAAACATGCCGAGATCTTTATTGGGCCTCTGCCGGTGGTAGAAGCCGTTAACTTGCAGATAAACCAGCTGTTCTACAACCTCCTTGGCAATGCCCTTAAGTTTACTACTCCGGGAAAAACGCCAAGGATCAGTGTCACCGCTATAGAGTTAAGCTTGCAGGAGATTGAACAGTTCATCAGCATACCTATTACTTTCAGCAAATATTTCCGCATAACTTTTACGGATAACGGGATAGGGTTCGATGTGCAATATTCAGAACAGATCTTCGAAGTATTCAAAAGATTGCATGGTCGCGAGATGTACCCCGGATCGGGCATCGGGCTTGCACTCTGCCGCAGAATCGTTACCAATCATAATGGATATCTTTACGCAGAATCTCAACCCGGCGAAGGCACATCTTTCCATATCATCCTGCCCGACAAACAACAAAATGTACAATCAGATCTGCCCGATAATTTTATCTGGTCAGAAAATACAAATTAATCAGCATGGCTTTAGACGGACCAATCCTTGTAATTGAAGATGATCCAAACGACACTGACGTTATTTCAGCGGCATTAAGGGAACTGGGAGTAAAAAATACGGTGAGGCCTTTTAACGCGGCCAGCGATGCTTTGGAATACCTTTTGGACACCCCCGACAAACCCCTGATTATCCTTTGCGACGTTCGGATGCCCGGTATGGATGGGCTTAGTTTTCTTAAGACCATCCATCAAAACGAATACCTGAAAAAAAAAACCATCCCCTTTATTTTTTTCACGGTTGTGGCTACCCCGGATATTATCAATAAAGCCTATGATTTTGGCGTACAGGGGTTTTACAAAAAGGCAACCAG
>JBDTEB010000007.1:0-6133 GCA_039922795.1 Chitinophagaceae bacterium | reverse complement strand
GTCGCAAGAAAAATAATCCCATCCTTATCGGTGAACCAGGAGTGGGTAAGACTGCGATCGTTGAAGGCCTCGCCCTTCGCATCGTTCAGCGAAAAGTTTCAAGAGTACTTTTTGATAAAAGGGTCATCTCCCTGGATCTTGCTGCATTGGTTGCCGGTACTAAATATCGTGGTCAGTTTGAAGAAAGAATGAAGGCCATCATGAATGAGCTTGAAAAGAATCGCGACGTGATTCTGTTCATAGATGAAATTCATACCATAGTAGGTGCCGGTGGTGCCAGTGGATCGCTTGATGCCTCGAATATTTTCAAGCCTGCCCTTGCGCGCGGGGAATTGCAGTGCATAGGCGCATCAACACTCGATGAATACAGGATGTATATTGAAAAAGATGGCGCACTCGACAGGCGTTTTCAGAAAGTGATGATTGACCCGCCCACTGTGGACGAAACCATTCAGATTCTCACCAATATTCAGAGCAAATACGAAGATTATCATAACGTAACGTATTCACCCGAAGCAATTGAAGCCTGCGTCAGACTGAGTGATCGCTATATGACTGACCGCCTGCTTCCAGACAAGGCGATCGATGTACTGGATGAAGTAGGAGCCCGGGTTCACCTGAAAAACATCAACGTTCCACAGGAGATCCTCGATCTTGAAAAGAAGATCGAAGACATAAAGAACGAAAAAAACAAGGTCGTCAAGAGTCAGAAATTTGAAGAAGCTGCTTCCCTCCGTGATACGGAAAAACGGCTTGCAGAAGATTTGGAGAAGGCGAAGAATATTTGGGAAGAAGACAGTAAACACAAGCGGTATCCGATAGATGAAGAAGCCATCGCTGAAGTGGTGAGCATGATGACGGGAATACCTGTTAAGAGAATGGTTGAAGCGGAGACAGAAAAGCTTCGCAATATGGCCGATGATATGAGGGAAATGGTAGTTGGACAGGACGAGGCCATCTCCAAAGTGGTCAAAGCCATCCAAAGAAACCGTGTTGGTCTGAAAGATCCGAGGAAACCTATTGGGTCGTTTATTTTCCTTGGTCCTACCGGTGTTGGTAAAACAGAATTAGCGCGGGCCCTCGCCCGTTATATGTTCGACACAGAAGATTCTTTGATCAGGATCGATATGAGTGAATATATGGAGAAGTTTACCGTGAGCAGGCTGATCGGTGCACCTCCGGGATATGTTGGATATGAGGAAGGCGGACAGCTTACCGAAAAGGTTCGTCGTAAACCTTATTCTGTAATCCTGCTGGATGAGATAGAAAAAGCGCACCCTGATATTTACAACTTGCTTTTGCAGGTGCTGGATGACGGTCAGTTAACGGATGGCCTGGGTAGAAAGATCGATTTTAAGAATACCCTGATCATCATGACTTCCAATATTGGGGCACGTCAGTTAAAAGATTTCGGTGAAGGTGTAGGCTTTGCGACCGCAGCCCGTGCAGCTAACGTTGAAGAAAACAATAAGGCTGTTATCGAAAAAGCTTTGAAAAGAACGTTTTCACCTGAGTTCCTGAACAGGATCGACGATGTGGTTATCTTTAATTCGCTGGAGAAGTCACATATATTCAAGATCATCGATATTCTTATGAAGGGCGTGATGAAACGCCTGGTGACGCTGGGTTTTAGCCTGGAGCTCACAACGGAAGCCAAGGATTTTATTGCAGAAAAAGGATATGATCAGCAGTTTGGTGCACGTCCACTGCATCGCTCCATCCAGAAATACCTGGAGGATCCACTGGCCGAAGAGATCCTGAATATGAATATCAAAAATGGTGATACCCTTATCGCTGATCTTGATAAGGAAACACAGAAAATAAAATTCAGTTTGAAGGAAAACTCTTCGCCAAAGAAATCAGAAAAGTCTGAAGTATAAGTTTTCAGAAGAGATAATGAAAGGCCATCCTCAAAAAGGGTGGCCTTTTTTTGATGTTCAATTTTCCTCATAACTCACTTATCAGAATTTGTTTCTTGCTATCTTGCAAACCTGCTGAGTAAGTATTTATGATGTCAAAGCCTATTACAATAACAATCGACGGCTGGAGCAGCTGTGGCAAAAGTACCCTGGCCATGCAAATGGCTAAATCTCTTAATTACCTTTACGTTGACAGTGGCGCCATGTATCGCGCCATCACCCTGTATTTCCTTCGCAATCACATCGACTGGACGCACACTGATTTTGTGGAACAGGCACTTCGCCATATCCATCTCGAATTCCGGGTAAACACAAAAACAGGTCTTAGCGAGATCTACCTTAATGATGAGAACGTTGAATATGTGATCAGAGATATGGTAGTTGCAGAGAAGGTGAGCGAGATCGCCGCAATTAGAGAAGTGCGCTCATTTGCTGTTGCCCAGCAAAGACATATCAGCAACAAAAATGGTATCGTTATGGATGGCCGCGATATTGGAACTGTGGTCTTTCCCACAGCTGAATTAAAGATTTTTATGACGGCAGATATGGATGTGCGCGTAGACCGCCGCTTCCAGGAAATATCTGAAAAAAATCCAAATGTCAGCCTTGAAGAGGTAAAATCAAATCTCTCGTTAAGAGATCACATTGACTCAACCCGCGAAGTGAGCCCCCTTCGAAAGGCACACGATGCAATCGAACTCGACAACACTAATTTGACCATGGACGAACAATTGGCCATAGCACTCAACTGGGCCAATGAAAGGATAAGTAAATAGCCCTGACATTTTCGAAAGCCCTTACGCCACCTGTCGGAAGCATTTGACTCTTATCCTAACGAAAAAGCCTCCCGTTAAGGAGGCTTGCACATTTCTTAGACTTATTCATTATCTCAGAAAAAGTATTTCACGGTATTTGGGGAGTGTCCACTCCTTGTCATCAACAAGAAGTTCCAGCTTGTCAACATGATATCTGAGGTTGTCAAAGAAAGCACCTTTCACCTTATCGCAATAAGCAATCGCTTTATCACGGCTATTTTCGATGGCATTCGCTTCTTTCCTCGCCTGGATCATTTTCGCAACATTATCGCTAACGGCAGAAATGTGTTCAGAGATCTTTTCGAGAATAAGTTTCTGATTGGAATAGGTGGCCTCGTTTAATTCCAAACCCTTAAGTCCTCTGATATTTTCGATCAGGGTATTCTGATATTTTATTGCGCCGGGCAGAATGTTGCTTGTGGCCAGTTCTCCCATTATCCTTGCTTCAATCTGCACTTTTTTAATGTATTTCTCGAGTTCGATCTCATGTCTTGCTTCCAACTCGCTATGGGAATACACATTGTTACTTTCAAATAGATGTTTAGCCTTGTCAGATACCATGGCATCTATTGCGAGCGGTGTGGTTTTGATGTTTGGCAGACCTCTTCTCTCGGCTTCAGCAGCCCATTCGTCGCTATAGCCGTCGCCTTCAAACAAAACTTTTTTGCTGCTTACAATGTATTCTCTGATTACATGTATGATGGCAATTTCTTTCTTGTCGCCTTTTTCGATCAGCGCATCAACATCTTTTTTGAAGTTTTTCAGTGTTTCAGCCATTATCGCATTCAGCGTGATCATGGAATGAGCACAGTTGGCGGAAGAACCTACCGCGCGAAACTCAAACTTGTTTCCGGTAAAGGCAAATGGGGAAGTTCTGTTGCGATCCGTATTATCCAGCAGCAGTTCAGGGATGCTCCTGTGAAGATCGAGTTTAAGAATGGCTTCATCCTGTTCGTCAAATTTTTCACCCACTCTTGCCTGTACATCATCCAATACTTTAGTCAGATACTGACCGATGAATACGGAGATAATAGCCGGCGGCGCTTCATTTGCGCCAAGACGGAAATCATTACCCGCAGAGGCGATAGCTGCCCTCAGCAAGTCAGAATAATCGTCAACTGCCTTGATCGTATTCACGAAAAAGGTGAGGAACATGAGGTTGGTCTTGGGCGTTTTGCCCGGAGCAAGTAGGTTAACACCGGTGTCAGTGGCCATGCTCCAGTTATTGTGTTTGCCGCTTCCATTGATTCCCGCAAATGGCTTTTCATGAAGCAGCACTCGCAGGTGGTGACGTCTTGCCACCCTGTCCATGATGTCCATCAAAAGAATATTGTGGTCAACGGCTACACTTACTTCCTCAAAAATTGGGGCACACTCAAACTGCGCCGGCGCAACTTCGTTGTGACGGGTACGCAAAGGGATACCCAGTTTATAGCCTTCATTCTCGAAATCCCGCATAAATGCATACACTCTTTCCGGAATGGAACCGAAATAGTGATCTTCCAGTTGTTGGCCTTTTGCAGGACTATGACCAAATACAGTTCTTCCACTCAGTAACAAATCGGGACGGGCGTTGAAAAGGCCTTCATCTATCACAAAATATTCCTGTTCCCAACCCAGAGTCGGCGTAACCTTGGTTATGTTCTTATCGAAATAGTTACAAACTTCTACGGCAGATTTGTTCAGCGATTCAAGTGCCTTGAGCAATGGCGCCTTGTAATCAAGCGATTCGCCGGTGTAGGAAACGAATATTGTAGGGATACAGAGTGTTTTGCCTTGTCCGATCTCCATGATAAAAGCCGGGGAGGACGGATCCCAGGCAGTATAGCCCCTGGCTTCGAAAGTTGCTCTTAGTCCACCGCTCGGGAAAGACGAAGCATCAGGTTCCTGCTGGATCAGCGCAGCTCCGTCAAATTCTTCAATTGCGGTGCCATCACCTTTTATTGTAAAGAAAGAGTCGTGTTTTTCAGCAGTACTTCCCGTTAATGGTTGAAACCAGTGTGTAAAGTGGGTGACGCCTTTTGATTCTGACCATTGACGAATTCCTGATGCGATCTGGTTGGCCATCGCCCTGTCAATTTTCTTTCCCCCTTTTATGGAGGTTGTCAGGCTTTTAAACCCTTCGTCGCTTAGAAATTCTCGTGCTGTCTTGATTGTAAAAACGTTTTCCCCAAATATGGCAGTGATTTTCGTAGATGCAGCCACCTGAACATCGTCACGATAATCAGAAAGATTCTTAACAGCATTAAAACGTAATGACATGGGCAGTTATATTTTGAAACGAAATAAAGAGAAATAAGTGTAAAATCCAATTTTTTTGTGTTATCTGGTTGTAATGTCTAACCGGATAAAGAAATAGAGAGAAAAGAAATGGGCTTTTAACAGAATTCTTTGCAAGTATTTACGATAGTTCTGGTATTATTTTTTTTTACATATTAAAAAATAGGCCTGAAGGTCAGTTGCAAAGCACTACCCATTGTGGTCATTCGATGAAGAGATTCTACCTGTCTTAAGATTAAATACCGGATGAATAATTCGCTATTCGTATTTTTACCCGCATTGAACTATTAGATTATGGAAGTGACGGTTACAACCGCTGAAGAGTTAAGACTTACGCCCGATGAATTTGAAAGTATTATAAAAGTTCTCGGAAGAACTCCAAATTTTACTGAACTCTGTGCCTTTTCCGCGATGTGGAGTGAGCATTGCAGTTACAAGAATTCGATTTTATGGTTGAAAAAGTTACCGAGGGAAGGGGACAAAATGCTTGTTGCCGCAGGTGAAGAAAATGCCGGATTGATGGATATTGGTGATGGTTACGGCGTTGTCTTCAAAATAGAAAGTCATAATCATCCATCGGCCATCGAACCCTTTCAAGGCGCAGCAACAGGAGTGGGTGGTATTCACCGTGACATATTTACCATGGGTGCAAGACCTATTGCTGCCCTGAATTCCCTGCGTTTCGGGAATCTCAAAGATGCCAAAACCCAGGGACAGCTGGAAGGTGTAGTGCACGGAATTGGGCATTATGGAAACTGCTTTGGTGTTCCAACGGTTGGTGGCGAAGTGTATTTCGAAGACTGTTATCATACAAACCCTTTGGTAAATGCGATGAGTGTTGGGGTGCTGAAGTCTTCCGACATGATTTCGGCTACAGCCAAAGGAACTGGTAACCCTGTTTTCTATGTGGGTAGTGCTACCGGGAAAGACGGTATCGGGGGGGCATCATTCGCATCAGCCAATATCACCAAGGAAAGTACTGCTGAATTACCGGCCGTGCAGGTCGGAGATCCCTTCCAGGAGAAAAAACTTCTTGAAGCCTGTCTCGAACTTGTGCAAACGGGTACCATCGTGGGCATGCAGGATATGGGTGCAGCAGGAATAATTTGTTCTACCGCC
>JBDTEB010000006.1:0-3359 GCA_039922795.1 Chitinophagaceae bacterium | reverse complement strand
CAAACGGGATATCCATTGTCGCCAACAAGGGCTACTATTATATTCCGCATTTCATTAAACAAATAGACGGGGAAACGGAAAAAGACACCATGCTTCACAAGTTCAGGCAGAAACACGAAGTGCTTACGCATATTTCTGATGAGGCTTACCAGGTGGTCATTGAAGGGATGCATGATGTGACCATTGCCGGTACCGCACACCGGATTCCAAAAATTCCGGGAATAGAAATTTGTGCCAAGACCGGCACGGCTGAGAATAAGAAAGTGATTGATCATAGGGTGATTCAGCAGAAAGATCATTCCTTATTTGTCTGTTTTGCTCCGAAAGATGATCCGAAAATAGTAGTAGCTGTAATAGTTCAAAATGGAGGCTTTGGTGCCACCTGGGCAGGGCCAATGGCTTACCTGATGGTGGAAAAATACCTCAATGACACGCTTCGTGCGGAAAGGCTAAAAGAAGTGGAAAGGATCTCGAAAGCCAATCTTATGCCTTCCTGGTTACCGAGAGAGCAGTATAAACAGGATTCCGTACGCGCATATAAATGGTTTCAATTGACACAGGATAGTAATTATCTCAGGAAATTCCTGAAACTTCCACCTGTCAGGCAGGTCCCGCCATCCAAAGAACCTGTTCAAAAGGAAATCGTTATGAGCCCTGCCGGGTATTTCAGGAACCACGAACTGATTAAAAAGAAAGTGAAAATCTCCTAGTTATATGGATGAGAACAGTGGTTTATCAAAAGGTATAGACTGGTTATTGGTCTGGATCTTTATCCTGCTCACCTCGATAGGCATCCTAAGCATTTTCGCAGCAACCTATCACGAAGGAGATCCAGTTGTGCAGACCTTTCTTGCATTTAAAACCGATTATAGCAGGCAATTACTGTACTTCGGAATAGCGGGAGTAATTGCTATTTTTATTCTGCTTACTGATAGCAAATTTTTCACCGCCACCGCCAACCTTTCTTATGCCTTTGGCATCGTTTTGCTGCTGCTGGTTTTTCCATTTCACACAGCAGTTAAAGGAACAAACTCAATCATCAGGTTTGGATCTTTCCAGTTGCAACCTGCAGAGCTTTGCAAAGTTTTTGTAAATCTGGCCCTGGCCAAATACCTGTCCCGGGTGGACACAGATTTCTCGAAAACCCGCTCCCAGCTTATTGCCACAGCACTTGCACTTACACCCGCCGTGCTAGCGATCATGCAAAGCGAAACAGGATTGGCACTGGTATATTTCTCCTTTTTTCTAGTAATGTTCAGGGAAGGTTTGCCGGCCGGCATTCTGGTGGTTTTTTTCTCACTTGCGGTACTCGTGGTAGCCACCCTGTTGGTGGAGCCAAACACTCTTGCCATCATTTTAACCGGAATTGCATTACTGACCATTTATTTTATGCGGCGCCAGGTAAAACGATCCAGGCAAACGTTGGTTTATATAATTGCTGTCTGGGCATTTTGTGTCGGTGTACAGCGTTTCGCTGTTCCCTTTATTTTTGACCACATTTTTCAACCCTACCAGGTGCAGCGTATCTACGATACCATAGGCAAAGACTATATTCCGAAAAACGAAGCAGAGGCTGTTCTGATTGCTCAGAAAGTAAAAGGAAAAAAGAAGGGAAGCGAAAGCAATTACAATGTGAAACAAAGCAAAATTGCCATCGGGAGCGGTGGACTTGTTGGCAAGGGTCTGCTAAGTGGAACCCAGACCAGGTACGATTTTGTGCCTGAGCAAAGAACCGATTTCATCTTTTGTACGATAGGAGAAGGCTTTGGTTTTATTGGAAGCACCATCCTCATTGGCCTTTACTTCATTCTGCTTATGCGGATAGTAACCATCGCGGAACGACAACGAAGTGTGTTCAGCCGTTGTTATGCATACGGTGTAGCCTCTGTATTCTTTTTTCATATGGCCATCAACGTGTGTATGACCATCGGACTGGCCCCAGTAATTGGCATTCCCTTGCCTTTTATCAGTTATGGTGGTACATCGCTGATAAGTTTTACCATCATGCTTTTTATCCTGATCAGGCTGGATGCAGACAGGCAAATGGTATTGAGGTAGGTTTTCATCAAAATGTAAATCATGCAGGTAATTCCTCTTTCCGAAGGAGCTTTCACAATAGACAAAAGCAAGCTGTTTGTGCCTTTTAACGCAGATGTTGATGACCTGCAGCAAAGAGCCCATGGCAGCCTGCTGGTGGAAGTGCAGCCTTTCCTCGTGATCACTGCGGAAGACGTAATCCTTCTTGATGCAGGTCTTGGATTTACCCGCGATGGCATGCTGCAGATTCACAAAAACCTCTCTGCGCACGGCATCAGCGCCGATGACGTAAGCAAGGTACTGATGTCTCACCTGCATAAGGATCATGCCGGCGGAATGTCGATAGCAAAAGAGGAAGGAAGAGCCGCCGCATTTCCGAAAGCCACCTATTATATTCAGAAACAGGAATTAGAACTGGCATTGGACAAGCCCAGCCCTTCTTATATCAGGGAAGAAGTGGAATTTTTGCGGGGTGCTACTTTTGTCCACTTGCTGGATGGTAACGGTGTGATCGACGGGTATATTCGTTATGAACTGACAGGAGCTCATTGTCCATTTCACCAGGTTTTCTGGATAGTTGACGGCGGAGAAAAAATATTTTTCGGAGCGGATGTTGCTCCCCAGCTTCAGCAGATGAAAAGCAAGTTTATCGCCAAGTATGATTTCGATGGCAGAAAATGTATGGAACTTCGACAGAAATGGTGGAAGCAGGGAGAGGAGGAAAAATGGACCTTTCTTTTTTATCACGATATCACGAGTCCGGTATTTAACTTCTAAGGTCTTTTAGCAGTTGCTGGTTTCAATCAGGCTTCCGTTTTTCTTTTTCCTCCGCAATCCTTTCCTGAAGTTCCTTTCGAAGCGTGTTATTGAATTCTTTTTCCGCCTGGAAATACTGGTTGGCCTTTTCTTCATTCAAAAGTTTTGCGAATTCAGTCCGATATTTTTTTCTTACAGCTACCTGTTTTTCTTCAAAGGAAATCTCATCCATATCACCTTTTTGTTTTCTGGTTGCCGTAATCTCCGCAACATATTTATTGTAAACCGGCCAGAATTTTTGTGCTTCCTCCGAAGTGAAATTCAGCTTGCGGGTAATGAAAGCGATCTTGTAAGATTCCAGTTTAGTCAGTTTGTTACCGTCCTGCGCAAACAAGCTTGACTGCATGCAACAAATGACAAAAACAATATATAAATACCTTTTCATAGTCACGGTTTAGTCACTCGCCAGGTCTTTCGACACAGCATTCAGATCAATATAGTTTTGCAATTCTTCGTTGGAGACGTCGGCAAGCAATTTTTTTATTTCATTATTGTTGCTATCGTGA
>JBDTEB010000005.1:0-3847 GCA_039922795.1 Chitinophagaceae bacterium | reverse complement strand
GAGAGAAACTCTTCAGGCTCAACCTCTATGATGCCCATCAGGTTCATGATCTCGAGCACGCCCGATGCCACCCTTCCCGATCCGGTCACGGCAATTTTGACCGGCGGCAGCTTCAAACCAAAATAGGTATGGATGAGCTGTCGGAAACTCGGGTGCCGATGCACACTTCCAAGATTAAAAAGCGAGGTTCGTCTGCCATACGCCATCATACCATTGTGCGCGCCTACAATGCCAGCAAAAAATCCGAATCCGATAATGCGCTGACCATCCGCGTGCTCCAGGCACTCATAATCGATAAGTGTGATCTTTTTTTCAATGATAGCCTGTAGCATCCTGCGGTTATGCGGCTGTTTTTTCTTGGTATGTGAAAAAAAACAGTAGGTCTTTCCCGGGAGCAGTTGGGAAATGGGTACTTCCTTGATCCCCATCAGCACATCACAGGTAGAAAGGTCTTTTTCAATTTCGACTCCGGCCAGCCGGTACTCCCTGTCGCTGAAGCACCGGGAACTGCTGGGTTCAGCAACGATTTGTAATCCCTGCTTTTTGAGAAGCAGCCACCGGCATTGCGCAGGAACCAGTGCCACCCGGTTGTCTGGTGGATATTTGCCTTCATTAATCAATCCTATCTTCATATGCGACCTGCAAAGTACAAAGATCGCAGCTATCCCGGTGTGATCCGGTGTAAAGGCATTAATTTTGAACGGCAGAAGCTATGAACCATTTTGAACTGTATAAGATCCCGCTTTCATTTCGTCCCGACCAGGATCTGTTGACGGCGAGGCATAAACTGCTGGCTCGTGATCCGGAACTGGTGAAACAGGCAGACCAGGGCTTTGAGATCCTGCGGGATGCTGATTCCACTTTGGAATATGTTCTGCAGATCAAAGGACTTCTGAATCGTAATGAAATATTTGAACCCGACCCGCAGTTCAGGCTTGAAGTCTCAGATATCAATGAAGAGCTGATGGAGCTGGAAATGGATGAAAAGCAGGAGCAGCTGATGAATGTGGAACAGAAAACGAATCGTTTACTTTTAAAAATAATCGAAGATGTGGCAGCAGTTATGGATAATTATGAAGAAGATACTGGTACCGAAGAAGCGTTGCTGCAGGTAAAAGACTTTTACCAGCAGAAAAAATATCTCGAAGGGATTTTGGACAGGATTCGCGGAGTGCGTAATATTGCCTCCCCGTCCTAGACGGGGCCAGTGCAGCCCGGGTGGCGGAATTGGTAGACGCAGCAGACTCAAAATCTGCCGTTCGCAAGGATGTATCGGTTCGATTCCGATCCCGGGCACCAGAGTGGGCAAATCGATATTTAGTTCGGTTTGCCCATTTTCATTTTTCCTGATATTCGCTCCCAGCGCATAATTCAGCTCAATTGCTTAGCTTACCCGGGTGCTCCGGGAACTAGACTCACAAAAATGCCAAACTAAACAATCAATAAGATGAATAAAACAAGCAACGATGCTGTTCAATTTTTCTCAAAATTAAAAATTGCAGCCTTTCTGTCTATCCTGCTTTTTTCAATGATTGAATTAACCGCTCAGGGCAAAAAAGAATTCCTTTCCGCCAAGGAAAGTGAACCCGGAAATTTTGGATGGATGCAGGGTTTTCCACCTGCAAGAGACAAGGTTTTGAACGCTGCAGATGGTTCTTTCTTTAACTTCCCGGCTATACGCTGGAGTGTTGTGCATATGCGGCAAATGTTACCCACAATAAATGTTTCCCGTGGATTAAATGCTCCGGTTCCGCTGGAATACAAACTGGATAAAAATATTGATGCATTATCGTTTATTCCCTGGGGCGCAACAGTAGGCATGACCTGGGAAGAATCGCTTTGGAAAAACTATACCGACGGAATAATTATTCTTCACAAAGGGAAAGTAGTGTATGAACGCTATTTCGCTGCATTAACGGAAAATGATGTGCATGCGGTGATGTCACTGACAAAATCTTTTACTGGCACCCTCGCTTCCATTCTGGTGGCAGAAGGAAACCTCGACGAAACCAAACTGGTAACCTATTATGTTTCCGAACTAAAGAATTCAGCGTATGCCGATGCCACCGTAAGGCAGGTAATGGATATGACCACGGCATTGAAATACAGCGAAGACTATGCTAATCCGAAAGCAGATATCTGGAATTTTTCAGCGGCAGGTAATCCACTGCCAAAACCAAAAGGCTATAAAGGTCCGGTCGGTTACTATCAATATTTGGAAACCGTAAAAAAGGAAGGGCAACACGGCGAAGCTTTTGGTTATAAAACGGTAAACGCAGACGCACTGGGATGGATTATATCCAAAGCGACCGGGAAATCGTTCAATGATTTATTATCAGAAAAAATCTGGAGAAGAATCGGCATGGAACAGGATGCGTATTACCAGGTTGACGCATTGGGAACTGCTTTTGCCGGTGGCGGGTTCAATGCCGGACTGAGAGATATGGCACGCTTTGGTCAACTGATTTTAAACAGGGGAAACTGGCAGGGAAAACAAATTTTTCCGATGGCTGCGGTAGCTGATATTGAGAAAGGTGGCAGCAAAACAGCATTCGAAAAATCAGGGCATCCTGAACTCAAAGGCTGGTCCTATCGCAACATGTGGTGGATGACAGAAAATGCAGATGGCGCTTTTGCAGCCAGGGGTGTGCATGGACAAACGATTTATATTGATCCCAGGGCAGAAATGGTTATTGTTCGTTTAGCATCGCATCCTGTAGCGGCAAATTCAGCAAATGACGCTACATCACTACCTGCTTACCAAACGGTTGCAGACTATTTACTGAATAAAAAATAAATTACTAATTTAACTCAGTCTCCTTTGCAATGAGAGCCGTTGCTTCACAGTTCCTTTTTTGACCAATGTAAAAATACATTCCATGAATTGGTTGCTACTCATTGAAATCGTGTACGTCGTCATCCTGCTTTTGGTCATATTGAGAGTGTTGTACGATACCCGAAGTAGCACCAAAGCGCTGGCTTACATACTGTTCATTGTTTTTGTTCCCATTGCCGGAATGATTTTTTACTTCTCCTTCGGAATTAACTACCGGAAACAAAAACTTTACTCCAGGAAAATTATTGCCGATGATCCGCTACGGAAGCAAATTAAAAAGAAAATGGATGCTTATTCCGGAGCGATTCTCCATTCAGGATTGATAGCTGACAATTATAAAAATTTAATTGAATTTATTCGTCGTGCAGGAAACGGCCCACCGACGGTAAACAACGCTGTGAAATTACTCATCAATGGGGAGGAAAAGTTTTTGGAATTAAAGACAGCATTAGAAAATGCCAAATCGCATATTCACTTAGAATATTACATTTATGAAGGCGACATTACCGGAAATGATATTGCAGAGCAGCTCATTAAAAAAGCTAAACAAGGCGTGGAAGTTCGCTTTATGTATGACGATTTTGGTAGCCACGGTTTAGATAAATCTCTCATCAGAAAATTAAAAGACGCCGGTGTACAAACTGCAGCTTTTTATAAAATAACCTGGTACGCACTGGCCAATCGACTCAACTACAGAAACCACCGAAAAATAATCATTATCGATGGCGAGACAGGATTTATTGGGGGTATTAACATAAGTGATAAATACCGAAATGACCTTGGCACAAAGAACAAACTTTTTTGGAGAGATACGCACCTCATGATAAAAGGCCCTGCCTCCGCCTATTTGCAATATCTGTTTATGTGCGACTGGAATTTCTGTAGTCAATATAATATGGAATATAGTGAGGCCTATTTTCCGATAGCGATCGACAATGAAACAATAGACAATGAGGTGGTGCAAATTGCAGCGTCCGGACCAGATAGTACACAGCCTGTAATCTTTTATTC
>JBDTEB010000004.1:0-3085 GCA_039922795.1 Chitinophagaceae bacterium | reverse complement strand
GATAATGTTCCAGGGCATTTATAAATGATTTTGATCAGTTTGACCGTGAGGGGTATGAATAAAATGCTTCCTTGCCTTGCCCATATTGGCCATCGCGTAAAACATGGATAACAGTGACCCTGGTATTTGCAAAAAAGCCTGTAACAGTTTTCTGTTATACCATCTTTTCGGGATACCCAGTAACAGGCTACCTGCCAGCGAGATAACGAGGATGCTACTGATGAGGATATACTGTTTCATAAAAACCATTACACAGCCCGACCACAAGAGCAAGGCTGCAACAAGCATGACCCGGGGCAAAAGGAACGTCTGGAAAACCTTGTTGAAGAAACTGATATTGCCTTTGAATAGCTGCACCCAGCCTTCAATAAAATATTTTTCCAGGAACTCGATCTGCATCGCCAGCCATCTGCTACGTTGACTGCTGAAAACGTCTTTGTGAGCGACTTTTTCATCGAGCACATAAGCACCATCAAGAAAGGCCACTTTCTTTTGTTCACGCATTATTCTGAATTCCAGTTCTTTGTCTTCTCCCGAAGTGTCACCGATATCACTAAGCAGCCGGGTAAATAAATTGTATTTGAAGGCCATTCCGCTTCCGATTAATGCCGAAGGCAATCCGATGGCGACGTGGCCCCTTCTAAAAATATGATTATTTATTTCTTCCGTACAGGCATCGAGGAATGCGAAAGCCGTTCGGGTATCCTTGGCCGTACGATGTCCCTGAACGATCTCGTATCCCTTTTCGAATGCGTTATTTATTTTATGCAGAAAACCCGGAGACATATGATTGTCTGCATCAAGAACAACAACAATATCAACTTCTTCAGCGGAAGTTTTCAGGATGGCCTGTTGCAGTGCTTTGCCTTTGGTACTCTTGTCAAAGAGAACTTCAATCACGGTTATCGGCAGGCTCCGTAAAGTGTTCAGTGTGGCCTCGCTGCAGGAGTCGGCTATGATCACCACGTGAAAAAGCGACGAAGGATAATCCTGGCGAAGCGCGTCAAGTGCAGTTGTTATGATCACAGCATCTTCCTTGTACGCAGGAATAAAAATACGGATCCGCCGCAGCGATGAAGCCGTTGGAAATTCTTCTCCTTTGACAATTTTTCCGACCACAGAAAAGAATAAAAGATAGGCAACCTGTATAATAAAAAAAACGAGAATGATATATTGGAATATCACCGCAATCTGGTGTAACATAAAAGTGTATTTACTGGATTCCGAGAGATTTTAAAACAGTTGTTGACAGAATTTCTGGTTCGCGATAGGCATTGTTGCGATAGTTCCAGAGGAGTGCTTTCCAAATTGATCTGCTATGACTCCATTCGCGCCTCCCCGCATGCCTTACAATATGAAAGGGGGTAGAAAAGAAATTAAAAAAAGTAGCCGCAATATAGAACCTCATCCCCTTGTAATTTCTTCTGATATATAAAAGGCGGTTTCTGTACAGATAAAATGTTTTGAATGCAGAATTAATTCCAGTGGATACCGACTCTTTGTGCACGATTTCCGTTGTGCCCACATAGTGAATTTCATACCCTTTTTCTTTAAAACGTGCCGCCCAGTCAAGCTCTTCATAGTAAAGAAAAAACAGCTCGCTCATCGAGCCGACCTCTTTCAGTAATGTTGCGGGAATCATCATGGCGGCACCATTTGGCTGGTCCGTTTTGCGGGTTTCGTCAAATTGTCCACGGTCCATTTCCAGGTAGCCGATATTATAGCTTCTGCTGGTAAGTGGATGTAATCCTACCGTTCCGGCATATTGTATTGTGCCTGGAAGCGCATGATATTTGATTTTGGGACAGGCGATGCCACATTCGGGGTGTTGCATCATGTATTGAACCATGCCGGAGATCAGCGTGGGTGTTACTTCCGTGTCGTTATTGAGAAGCAAAATATATTCACCTTTCGCATAATGCAAACCAAGGTTGTTGCCTCCGGCGAAGCCGAGATTTACCGGTGAACTGATGTGCCGGATAAAAGGATATTTATCTTTAAGGCAGGATGAGGAGAAACTGGGTGAGGCGTTGTCTACCACTATCACTTCCCAGTTGGGATAATCAAGTGTTGAAAGTGATTCCAGCATCGCCGCCGTCACTTCAGGAGTGTCGTAATTAATAGTGACGATCGAGACCAGCGGCTGATTCATGATTGATGGATATTTGGATGGGAGTATCCCAGCGGGTACTCATCCACAATAACGCCCAACTCACAAATAGTATTGCAGAAGATGGCACGGTATTCATTACTTCGTTCCCGTAACTGCATAAAAGGCTTCCGCCAAAACCCGCCGTGAGTGCGCATAACTGATTTCTTAATGCCTTGTCTCTAGTGTTCCATATTATACCCGCAGATTTACCAAGAATATAGAGCATCATGCCCAGCCATATGATAAATCCGACAATACCGTACATGGCCCATACTTTTACGAAATAGCTGTCTGGCGGTATCTTTGCTGTCGGAATATGTTTATTGTACGTTACGCCCCACATTCCGATGGTGCCTACTCCTGTCCCGAAAGGTTTGCTGGCAAGGCTGGCACTTAGTGCTTTCTGGTTCAACAGTCTTACCTGAAGCGAAGGGTCATTCGGATCAGTGCCTGAACGTAGCCTCCGCATCTGGTCATTTCCACTTCCGATTGATGTGTATTTTAACAGGCCGATAAAGCCAAGACCGATGATGCATCCGAATATCAGGATCTTCACCTTTTTACTCAATACTAAATATACAAACCCGCCGCCGATTATTCCTCCAAGAGCCCCCCGGGTGCCGGAGATCAACATGCCATAAAAAATAACTAGTGCAGCAACCAGATACAATATCTTTCTCGTCCTGGAATGCGGACCAATAGCCAGAATGATACTCATGATCGCCAATTGCGCCTGGGAAGCTCCAAACTGGCCTGCATCCGTATAGAAAGAGAATACCCGAAGCTTTCCAAACAGTATATGTGTTTTTCTTGCGCCAGCTTCAAGCCACCTGTTTTCCGCAGCGTCAACACCCATATATAATTGCTTCATCCCGTATATCGCCGCCAGGAATGAAATAAATATGATGATGTCCAGAAAGAGAAAAATATCGG
>JBDTEB010000003.1:0-2765 GCA_039922795.1 Chitinophagaceae bacterium | reverse complement strand
CAGAAACCTTGTGCAGATTTTCCACAGCCAGTTCCCATTCTTTTTTTCTCAGATCCTGAGGCAGCATTCTCGCTTTTCCTACAGCAGAATACATCGGTCCGCCAAAAAAATCAGTTTCCAGTCCGGCACAGATGTCCAGGCATGACTCGATATACTCAAGCGAATTTTTCTGCAGACTGGCATCATCACTTGTAAGGTCCCTGTTCGGTCCGAAAGCTCCGCAGACGACCGCTTTGAGGCCGTTTGCGGCCAGTGCTTTTTTTATTTTGGAGACATCGATCAATGCAGGGTCTTCTACGGCAATTTCAACCACATCAAAACCCATGTCGCTGATCTTTGGAAGCAACACATCAATGGCGGCCACGTCGAATGGAGAGGTCCATAACCAGGTACTTACTCCGTATTGGATGTTTAAAGCCATTAAATCAACTAATTAATTTAGAATAAATCCCTTTCTTGTTTGAGCATTCCTTACCTGTTTTGCGCCATGTGGTTTCATTAAAAACATCACTGTGCCGCAGGTATTTCTTTAGAAACCGCTAACTATATTTTCAATAACCATTCTCTGACGGCCAATACTTACTTCGTCACTCTCAAAATTCCGTTCATGATTCGCCAGTGGCCAGGGAAAGTACAGATGTATGGGTAGTCACCTGGCGTATCGGGGAGTTTTATGGTAACGGTGAATTTTCCACCGGGATTGATGAGCGGAGTTGCCGCAAGAACTTCAGGCATTTTCGGTATATAATTCATTTTCACCCCGTCAGGCTCCTGTGCAAGTTTATCTGCAGCGGCGCCAACCTTTTCCATACTTTTTGGCCGGAGCAATACAAAGTTGTGTTGCATAAAGTCAGTATTCTGTACAACAATCTGAAGGGTAGTTCCTGCCTTCGCGGTAAGTAGCTGCTTGTCGTATTTCATGGCATCCTTTACCGTTTTCAGGATAATGACCTGGTCTATTTTACCTGTTTTTGCAGTGGCCTGACTTGCCGATACTGCGTCGGCAAGTGTTTCGAGTTTCTGATTCGTCACATTGGCTCTCAGCAGGAAAAGTGAATCGGGAAAATCGGCGATGCGCTCATTGCCTTTCCGGTTATCTAGTCCCACGCGCAGTGGCAGAGACAGTTCTTTCTGGAATAAGCCGGTGGCCCTGGTTGAAGCCACCTCTTTGTTATCGATACTAAGCCTCATCGTACCATTTTTTTCCAGGCCCGCTTTAAAAGAGAATTTATTCTCTAACTCCTTCGGGCTGGTTACCTGGAACGCTTTGCCATTTTGATTTACCTGAAAGTGTAACTTGTTATCCATCAGGTAAACTCCATAACCATTTTCACGGTCACCCTGCGTGGCGATCATGCCGGTAAATGGAACGGGTGTGCCCGCTGCTATCTGCGGTGCATTTGGTCCTCCCCTGGAACCTCTTTCCAAATCGCCTGAAATAACAAACTCTTTTTTCAGCAGTTCAGGTGCCATGGCTTCGTCGGCATTCTGCCTGAATGTTCTTCTAAGCGGGATCAAAGTTATGCGTGATCCGAAGGCCAGTCTCTGGGCAACAGAAGCTTCTGCGAGCGAAGGGTTGGCGTTAAGTCCTCTTTTTTTGAAGGCTGCCCTGAACGATTCTTCATTCAGTTTGCTTGCGATGGTGAGCGCCTGTTTTAACCAGATGTCGGCGGTGTTTTCTTCTTTTTCTGCAACAGCGACCAGCACATTGCCAATCTCTGCAGATGGCTTCATATCAGTTGTTGCCAGTACTGCGGCAAGGCGTACCCTGAGATCTTTATCGTCAAACATTTTTGCTTTCGTCATTGCCTGGAAGGTGGCGGCAGTTTTTGGCAGCACTTCGATGGCTGCTTTACGCACACCCGCTGCAGGGTGGCGAAGTGCTTTAATCGCCACGGCTGTAGCGGCGGTATTTGATCCATCAAGCGCGTTCAACCCGTGTATGGTCCACAATGCGTGAAGGGCGGGGGCGTTAATGCCGATCTCATCAAGCTTTTCGTTCTGCACCAGTTTATACAGGGCGGGGAGCACCGATTTGTCACCCTTCTCCACCAGCAAACGCTGCGCGGTGGTGCGCCAGAACATATTGTTGTTGCTCAGTGCGGCAACGAGTCCCTTAGAGTCGTTTTTATTTAATTTAACGGTGTTTTTAGTGTCGTTGTCCTTGTAGGATAGCCTGTAAATTCGTCCGCGGTCGTGATCGCGCAAAGGATTTATATAGGCATTTCCCTTTCCGTTTACTGCGGCCACGCCTGAAGAAGCGAGTGTAGGGGTAGGGTTGTGCTGGATAATAAAATCATACCAGTCGGTGATCCACAATGCACCGTCCGGACCTACTTCTGCCTGGATAGGTGCAGCCCATTCGTCTGCACTTACCAGCATATTCCAACCATCGCCGTCCTCTTTAAAACCGGCTCCGCTTTGTTTCAGCATTATCTTGTGAATCAACCGCCCTGTTGGTTCTGTAACAAAGGCCGCCCGGTTCCAGTATTCCCTGGGAAAATTTCTGGCCGTGTATAAACTATGACCTGCAGCGGCAGTAAATCCGCCGTGAACATCCACCTGCCTCAGATTCTTTGTTGCTACGTGCATGCCATAATGTGAGTCAATTTTTTCCACACCTGTTTCCCTGATCTTCGCCTTGGCGAGATACCTTGCCGGCATACCAAGGAAACCGCTGTGCGTGTTATTTGCGGTAGAAATGAATACATCGAAGTCTTCAGAAAATCCAAGTCCCCAGGTATTGTTGCTTGTGGTGGACAAAT
>JBDTEB010000002.1:0-5521 GCA_039922795.1 Chitinophagaceae bacterium | reverse complement strand
CAAAAAAAGCCTGTAATCATTCGATTACAGGCTTTTTTTGTTTGAATAAGTGATTAGATTGACCGAAAGTGACCAAAGTGGAACCCAGTTTTGAGCACACGGTGTATGTTCCTTCGATGCTGGTTCTTCGTCACTCTTATTTCGCAACTCTTAATATCCCATTCATAATCCGCCAGTGCCCTGGAAACGTGCAGATAAACGGATAGTCACCTGGTGTAGTTGGCGCTGTAAAAGTTACCGTGCCTTCCTCGCCGGGATTTAGCAATTTTATAAAATGTAGTACCTCCGGAATGCGGGGCACATATTGCTTATCCGCCGCTTTGGGATCCATTGCCAATGCATCCGCAGCAGAGCCTACCTTTTGGGTGCTGCCCGGTTTTAATAATACCCAGTTGTGTTGCATTACATCCGGATTTTCAAGATTGATAGTCACTTTTTGACCAGCCTTTACCGTGATAAGCGTTTTGTCATACTTCATTACATTGGGCACAACCTTTAAGTAAAGAGTAATCGGTTTTTGCGTTGACGCGGCGGGTTTTTCCTCAACCTTTTCATCTTTCTTTTTTGAAGCAACCGCTGGAGAAGCTGACACGGCTGTTACTGACTTACCAGCTGCTGCGGGCTTTTTTAATTCCAGTGAAGCATTCTGCATGTTTCCCGTTAAATTAAAGGTTCCTTCATAGTCACCTATTTTGTTTTCATTGTTAACATCCTGTCCCACCCGTACATCCTGCAGTAACGTGTTTTTGAAAGACGACGTAGCCTTACCAGTGCCCACTTCCTTTCCATCGACTGCCAAACTCATTTTACCATCGATAGCGATTGTTGCTACAAAATCGAACTTATCGGGCAATGTACCATTTGAAGTTGCCGTATACACTTTACCATCCTGCTTGACAACCATATTCATTTTGCCATTATTGATAAATAGACTGTACCCGGCCTCTTTACCACCTTGTGCCAGAATCACTCCCTTCAAATCACGCTGATCTTGCTTGTTTATGTTTCCCCTGATAATAATCTCTTTACCTTTTACATCAGGAGAACTCAATAATGATCCTCTTCTGGGCAATGAATAAATTTCCTTACTTAAGGCTTGACCTATTCTATCATTCAGGGTTCCTTTTTTAAAGTTGTTTGCTTTGTCCGAGGCAGCCGCAGACTGAAAGCCTTCCTCGTGAGTTATTGCCGCAGCCAGCAAAGCCTTTGACAGCCATTCATCTTTTTCATTCTCCGATTTTAATGAAGCCTCATAAATAAGTTCGCCCATTTTTGCAGATGCAGGCATTGCCGTTACAGCCAACACAGCCGCTAAACGTGTATTCAAATTCGGATCGTTTAACAAGCCGCTTTTTTCTACAACATCCAGCGATTTCTCTGTTTTGGGCAGTACCTGTACAGCGGCCTTTCTTACCCCTGCCGCAGGATGCGATAAAGCATTTAACGCTACATTGTATGCCTCCTGGTTTGTACCATCCAAAGCACCCATGCCCTGCAGCGTCCATAAGGCATGTACAGCAGGACTGTTTAAACCTATCTCATCAACTTTTGTATTTTTTATAATCGCATAGAGCCAGGGAAGGGCATCAGGATTCTTTGCTTCTACCAACAACCGTTGTGCGGTCATACGCCAAAACATGTTGTCGTTTTCCAATGCCAGCAACAAACCCGGCAAATCGTTTTTCGACAATTTTAAGGCCGGCGCCGGTTTGGCATTTTTATATACCACTCTATAAATACGGCCAAAATCCAAATCTCTTAACGGGCTGATAAAAGCATTACCCTGGCCTCGCGGCTGGTCCTTAAATGGAAGCACCATTTCGGATGGGGCCTGGCGTTCATTAAATACATTGTGCTGAATAATAAAGTTATACCAGTCAGCCACCCATACTGCTCCGTCAGGGCCTACTTCAGCCTGAACAGGACCGAACCACTCGTCGGAGCTTGCCATCAAATTCCAGCCATCCTTCTCAGCAAAGCCAGCACCTTTTGGCTCGATGATGGCGTTGTGCAAAAGCCTTACAGTAGGCTCGCAAACAAAGGCCGTGCGGTTCCAATATTTTTTTGGAAAATTTCTGGCTGTATACAGGTGATGTCCAGCTGCCGAAGTGAAACCGCCCACTACATCTACCTGCCTTAAATTTGGCGTCAATGAGTGTGATTCGTAGTGCCCGTCAATTTTTTGAACCGGCAATATAGAAGGTGTTTCCTGCGAACCAAATGCAGGTAATGACCGCTGCATGTATTTTGCAGGCATGGAATAATAGGCACTGTGCGTGTTGTTCGCTGTAGAAATAAATACGTTGTTGTCTTCGGAAAAGCCAAGGCCCCAGGTGTTGTTACTGGTGTTGGCTAGAAATTCAAAATCAGTTCCATCCGGTTTTACATGGTACACGCCGTTTCTAAAGCTTAGGTTCTTTCCATCTTTGGTAACGCCGGTAAAACCCGAACCTACCACGCCCCAAATTTTATTATCAAATCCATACTGCAAATTTGAAGGTCCGAAATGCGTATCTCCTTTGTCCCATCCATTCATCAAAATTTCTCTTACATCTGCCTTGTCATCACCATTGGTATCCTTTAAAAATAGAAAATATGGGGCCATTGAAACAATGACGCCACCATTGGCAAACACCATGCTGGTGGGTATATTCAGGCTATCGGCAAAAACGGTAAACTTGTCCGCTTTACCATCTCCGTCAGTATCCTCACAAATTTTTATACGATCATTTGCAGCACCATCCGTTTCTAAAAATGTGTTGGGATAATCAACCGATTCAACGATCCAGAGACGACCCCTTTCATCCCACGACATGGCTATCGGATTGGTAATATTGGGCTCGCCGGCAAAAAACTTCACTTCAAAATCAACCGGCACCTGCGTTAGTTTCATTGAATTTTCAGGACTTAATGCTGCCTGCATTTTTGGAACGAGGTGACGTTTTGTAAAATCAGCGACAATATCCGGATTATAAATACTTACTTCCGGCCGATTGAATTTTGCTATTCGGGCTTTAATATCATCACCCAGCGCCCATAGCACTCCGTTGTTCATCAATTCCATAAATCCGGCTTTCGTCCAGGTGCTGTCGTTGTGGCCATAAGCTGTATAGAACACCCTTCCTTTTCCCTGCATGCGCGTCCAGGTCCAGGGTACATGTTTACCCTCTTCAACACGCTCCATCAGCACGTTCATGTCTGGATTGATTTTTTGAAGTACATACTTTTCATCCCATGTTTCAAACTCCTTTAAGTCGCGGGTTATGGGGTTTGATTTATTAACGATTGAGGCAGTAAAATTACCTGTTGTCTCAGACAGGTATTGCGCCCCAACGGCTTTAATATACCAATCAGAATTTCTAAAACAACCAGCTGCGCAATGGATAGGTATTAAGCCTTTACCGCCTTCAACAAAACTTTTTAAGGCAGCCTCCTGCGAAGGTGAAATGAGATCGTGATTTGAATAAATAATTAAACCATCATACTTCTTAAGGTTCTCAGTATTTAAATCATTAAGGTCTGTGGTATAGGTTACATCAATCCCCTCTTTAAATAAAGAAATTGCCAGCCATGGAGCATACTTTGTCGCATCGTGGTGTTTTTCTTCATTGCCCAGGAAAAGGACTTCGCCCCTGCGCGGACCACTTGTGTCTGAATTCGCAGCTGCATGATCAATATTAGGTTGCACACCGGGCGAGGTCTGTGAGGTAATCTCCTTTATATCGCGTTTTGTTGAAGCGGGTTGCATTTTATTTGAGCAGGCATAAACGGTAGCCAATAAAACAAGCGCTAAACTGAAATTTTTCATCATACAAGTAAAATTAAGTATCGTTAATTAGGGTCGATGAAGCCAGAGGCTTCCTAACATGTAAAGACTAAAACACTGTGTTCAATTACCAAACATTTCTTTGTAAAATTGCAATCCTTCAATAGCCAGTTCATCGGCGCTGGCGGCCAGAGGCCTCCAGATACAGGCCGCAGCGGCAAGCTCTTTCGAAGGCGCGCCAAAAGTCTCAATGACTATTGCACCTTCGTAGTTAATGTCGATCAGGGCCTGCTTTGTTCCCTTCCAATCAAAATGCCCGGTTCCGGGTGTGCCGCGATCACATTCATTACCCTGCACATGACATAACAGCTCTTTACCCACCATTCTAATGGCATTAGGAACATTCTTCTCTTCAATATTACAGTGAAAAGTATCGAGTGAAATTTTGATGTTTTTGTGGTCAATTTCTTTAACTAGTGAAAGCGCCTGCTCCGCGGTATTTATCATATCGGTCTCAAACCTGTTTAAAGGCTCAACGCCTATAATGACATCATGATCAGCGGCGATGGCGGCTGCCTCTTTTAAGTTTTCAATGCACCAATCCCGCTCCTGTTGTTTTTGCTTGGCCGATACAATTCTCGTTTTACCAACTGCCGAATAAACAGGACCAGTAAATATGGGGCTTCCCATATCAGCGGCTATCTTAACACAGTCAATGATATAACTCAAACCGTTTTTTCTAATCACCGGGTCAGTGCTCGAAATATCCCTGTCGGGACCAAATGCGCCGCTGATGGTTATATTTATGTTTGCTTCCTTTGCAAGCGCCTTCAGGGTAGGCCAGTCTATCTGATCTTTATCTTCAACGGCCACCTCCAAAATATCATAGCCCATTTCTTTTACCTTTTTTATGAGGTGAAAAGATTTGGTAGAAAAGGGTGAAACCCAAATAAATGTACTGGCGCCAAACTGAATATTCATCAAAATAATTTATCTGAAAGGCGTGATTCAAGCCATTCATTATTAATTTACAATGCTCTTAACCCATGCTGGAAGATGTCTTTTAACCGAAGTAGTCTTGCTTCAGTATCCCGTGCATCTCATTGATATTTTCCAGGAGATGCTGATCCGCAGCGGCGGACAGCATCTCCTGGAAAACCTATACTCTTTATATTTCAAAATCGGGTATGGTGATCCGCTTGCCATTGTTCATGGCTGATTCGTGTGCGCAGATACCAGCGCATGTATAGTTGGCAGCCATATCAGCATCCACCGCCGAAGGCCTGTTTTCAATAATAGCCGCCAAAAATTCCTGCACCAGGTGCGGATGCGAACCGCCATGTCCGGCACCTTGTAAAAAGGAAACGTGATTGGGGTCGTCTATTTTGTCGCGCTTTGTAAAATGGGCTATTTCAGGTATCAACAAGTCGTCAGTATCCGGCACATCAATTCTTTTGAAGTTTTCACCACCGTCAAAAATCACATGGCTTTCATCCTGCAACTGTTCCCATTCAAAACTCATTTTTGTTCCGTACACATCATAGCTTTCCCTGTATTGTCTTACCACATCAAACAATGACCAGGTAGCCTCAGCCACTACATCAGAATTTTTTAAAGTAAATGTGGCGGTCTCTACCGCAAAAGGTGAACCATACCTGCTGGCAAGGTCATCACTTAACCTGCCTGAGCCATGACAGACTACGGTGTCGGCCTTTGTATTATTAATGCGCAACAAGGGCGATATGGCATGCGTAC
>JBDTEB010000001.1:0-3182 GCA_039922795.1 Chitinophagaceae bacterium | reverse complement strand
GGGTTTGCCTGGCATTGGCAGAGTAAAATTCAGCCTTGATGGCATTCCGGTTAACTATAGGCCCTGCAAGATCGCTGGCCAGAGAATAAAGCAGTGACGCCGGCAGTTTAACCAGATAAGCAGGCTGGAAAGCCTGCAAACCCAAAGCCGCTGAAAGACCGAGCGATGGATAGAACTCGGCCCTGGCAACCTGTACATCAAGTTTTGCGGCAGCCAGTTCCAATTCAGCCTGTTTGATATCCGGCCGATTCGCTAATAATTGCGAGGGGGTTCCAGTTTTAATCAGTGCCGGTGTTGAGGTCAAAAAATTATTTTTATCCCGCGGAACAGGTTGGGGGAAACGGGCGAGTAAAAAATTAATCCTGTTCTCGGCTTCCATGGTTCTCTGGATTAATTCAAACTCCAGTCCCTGTGAACCCAGCACTTCAGCTTCGAATTTTTGAACAGCCAGTTCGGTCACTCTTGATGCTTCTTTCTGAATTTTTACAATATCCAATGCGTTTTTTTGCAACTCGATATTCTGTCTCACCATATCCAGTTGGTTGTCCAGCGACAACAATTCATAGTAATTCGTCGCTACTTCGGCAACAAGATCGGTGATCACAAAATTGCGGCCTTCCACGCTGGACAAATACCTGGCAATGGCCGCCTTTTTTGCATTGCGTAATTTCTTCCAGATATCGATCTCCCAGCTTGCGAAAACGGAGCCGGAAAAATCTGTAAGTGTTTCCGGCACTTCCAGTCCGGGTTTTATATCGGTGGATGCGTCGCCCGCCCCCTGGCTGGTGTAGCGGCCAACCTTGTCAAGACCGGCACCCACCCTCACTCCTACGGAAGGCAGCAGTGCCCCCTTTCGTAGCCTGATCTCGTTCCTGGCGATCTCAATTTCCTGGAAAGTGATTTTTGCTTCCTGGTTATTTTTTACCGCCGTGTCAATCAGGTTCACCAGGTATTTGTCGGTGAAAAAGCTGCGCCATTGTATCAATGAAGTATTGGTAGAGTCCGCGCCTGCAGCGAAAGCTGCGGGTACTGATCTGTTTTCCGAAAGCTGTGTGATCGCCGGTACCTTGCAGCCTGCAACTGCCAGCAAAATGACAAGTACAGAAAACATATAAAATCGCAAATTAAACATAGTCCTCAATTTTTTCTTTCTCCGAATGATGATCGATTGCCTCCGATAACGGGTTTTCCTCTTCGTCTTTAACCATAATATTCCGTTCCGATATTTTTGCAAACAGGTAGTATAATCCAGGTATTATGATAACACCGAAGAGCGTACCAAAGATCATCCCTCCTGCAGCCGCAGAGCCAATAGTTCGGTTACCCTGCGAGCCCGGACCATTGGCAAATACCAATGGGATCAAACCTGCGATAAATGCAAATGAAGTCATCAGGATTGGTCTGAACCGGGTTACCGAACCCTGTATCGCGGCATTGAGAACGGTGTCGCCGGACCGATGTCGCTGCACGGCGAACTCTACGATCAACACCGCATTTTTACCTAACAGACCAACGAGCATTACCAGCGCAACCTGCGCGTAGATGTTATTTTCAAGTCCCATGATTTTCAACAGGAGAAAGGACCCGAAAACACCTGCAGGTAAGGAGAGGATTACCACCAGCGGAAGAATAAAACTTTCGTATTGCGCGGCAAGAATTAAATAGACAAAACCCAGACAGATCAGGAAGATAAAAATTGCTTCGTTGCCTCTTGATACTTCATCGGCGGAGATCCCGGCCCAATCGATGCCGAAGCCTCTGGGAAGGGCAGTTTTGGCTACTTCTTTAATGGCATCAATTGCGGCACCGCTACTGTAACCCGGCGCCGAGGTTCCGCTTATTTCAGCGGCATTGTACATATTGTGCCGGGTGATCTCTGATAAACCATATACTTTTTCCATCTTCATGAAGGCAGAGTAGGGCACCATTTCATCGCGATCATTTTTCACGTACAGTTTCAGAATGTCTTCGGGTAACGCGCGGTATTGCGGCAGAGCCTGCACCATCACTTTATACTGGCGCCCGAATTTGATAAAGCTCGTCTCGTAATTACTACCAATTAATGTTGACAACGTGCTCATCGCATTGTCTATCGTGACGCCCTTTTGCTGTGCAATATCATTATCGATCCTGAGCATATATTGCGGGAAGCTGGCGCTGTAAAAAGTAAATACGGAAGCCAGTTCCTTACGTCTTCCAAGCTCAGCAACAAAGTTCTTGCTCACCGTTTCCATCTGCTTGAAGTCATTCGTTCCGGACCTGTCAAGCAGGCGTAGTTCAAATCCACCCGCCGCACCATAACCGGGAACTGCCGGGGGCTGGAAGAATTCAATCGTTGCGCCCGATATCTCTTTTGATTTTTCTTCGAGCTCGGTGATGACCTCCTGCACGGAGTGTTTCCTGTCTTCCCATGATTTAAGGTTGATCAAACAGGTGCCGGTGTTGGCACCTGTTCCTTCCGTGAGAATCTCGTACCCTGCGATGGAAGAAACGGATTTTACATCTTCCATTTTCTCGGCGATTTTTTGAAGCCTTTCAGCAACCTGGTTGCTTCTTTCCAAAGAGGATCCCGGTGGGGTCTGGATAATCGCATAGAACATCCCCTGGTCTTCGTTTGGAATAAACCCGGAAGGAAGAGTGCCACTCAATAACCAGGTGGCCAAACAAAAACCTATTAACAAAGCGAAGGTGATCACCCGCCTGTTTACGATGAGTTTCAACAGGTTTCTGTATCTGCCGGTGAGACGGTTAAAGCCGTTATTAAATCCGGCCAGGAATTTATCGAGGAGGTTTTTCTTTTTACTACTGCCATGATTATTTTTCAACATGATGGCGCAGAGCGCGGGAGTGAGCGTAAGTGCTACCAGTCCCGACAGAATAATGGATGTCGCCATCGTGATAGAGAACTGGCGATAAAAAATTCCTACCGGTCCGGACATAAAAGCAACCGGGATAAATACGGCAGCCATGACGAAAGTGATTGCGATGATCGCCCCACTGATCTCATGCATGGCCTCCTTCGTCGCATTGAGCGGGGAGAGATTTTTCGTCTCCATCTTCGCATGCACCGCTTCTATCACTACGATCGCATTATCCACCACGATACCAATCGCCAGCACCAGCGCAAACAGGGTGATGAGGTTTAAGGTGATACCAAAAAACTGCATGAACATAAATGTTCC